>CAZERH010000171.1:0-4942 GCA_964515535.1 uncultured Anaerolineaceae bacterium | reverse complement strand
CTGGGGAGAGAGTATGATTGTGGTGGCGGAGAAGAAATAATTCACCACGGAGTTCTCTGTGGTTAAAAAAACTAAAATCTGATGCCTAAGGTCTAAAGTCTTTATGAACGAACCAAGTGTACTAGATTACCTCAAATCAAAATTGGGCATGGGAGAAAAGATAGAATTCCCAGCCGAAGAGTTTGCCGCGCCAAAAGAGAAGAAAGGGAAGAGAAAGAAAAAAACGGTCTCTCACCCCCTCGAAACTTCACTCTCCCCAACGCCTAAAAACACAGATATAAAAGAAAAAGTGCTAAAAAAATTCCCTGGACTGGTTCTTCTTGCCTTGCTCCTCGCCATCATAGGACAACGCGCTTTCGAGCCATCGCCAAACCGCTCCGCCAGTACGGGGTTAACCTTCTACTTCGCCGCGCTTTCTCTGCTGGGATTAGCCTATTATCGCGACGAATGGCGTTTACCCTCTTTGCGTGAAAGTGAAGGGGGATCTTATAATTTGGCTTATAAAAAATTCGCTTTTTTTCTGGCAATTCCCTTTGCTATTGCGGCGTTTTCAACCTTTGGGGGCAACTCCTTCAATCTGCTCAACACTTTCCCGTGGTTGCTCTCGTTAACGCTTTTTATTTTTGCATTTTGGCAACCTGAGTTTTCATTGAAAGAACGAATTTCTCAAATCAAAACCTTCTTGCAAAAAGACGATTGGCATATCTCCATCTCTCGTTGGACACTTCTCGTCTTCGCGGTTTCCGGCATTGTACTTTTCTTTCGTCTTTATCAAACCGGTTCTGTGCCTCCCGAACCATTTAGCGACCACGCAGAGAAAATTTTAGATGTTTATGATATTTCGCAGGGAAATACGCGCATCTTTTTCCCGCGCAATACGGGGCGCGAAGCTCTGCAAATGTATTGGACTCTGCTCGTTGCCACAATCTTCGGCACAAAACTATCATTTTACTCGCTCAAACTCGGCACCGCATTATTAGGATTGCTCACCCTGCCTTATGTCTATTTGCTGGGCAAAGAAATTTCCAATAAACGCGTTGGGTTAATTGCTGTGTTTATGATGGGCATTTCCTATTGGCATAATGTCATTAGTCGCGTTGGATTGCGCTTTCCCCTATATCCGCTTTTTGTTGCGCCGGTGCTTTTCTATTTATTGCGCGGTATCCGCCGCCGAAAACGCAACGATTTTATTTTAGCCGGTCTCTTTCTTGGGTTGGGTATGCACGGATACAGTCCTTATCGAATCATGCCGGTTGTGATTCTTGCGGCAATCGGGCTTTATTTATTACATAAAATTTCACGCGGGGTGCGCAAAGATCTTCTCGTTCAGCTTGCTATTCTTACCCTGATTTCGCTCATCGTTTTCCTTCCGCTGGGGCGTTATGCCTTAGAAAACCCCGATATTTTTTCTATGCGCGCTTCCTCCCGTTTGGGTTATTTTGAAGAAGATAGTGTGCAAATCTTCCTGACCAATTTCTGGGACGGGGTAAAAATGTTCAACTGGGATAACGGTAGCATTTGGGTACACTCTGTAGGAGGACGACCGGCTTTGGGCGTGGTGAGCTCAGTCTTCTTTGTATTTGGCGTTATCTTTCTTTTGGTACGCTATCTTAAAAAGCGAAACTGGCTTGACCTTTTCTTGATACTGTCCATTTTGCTTTTATCTTTGCCCTCAACTTTATCTGTTGCTTTTCCCGATGAAAACCCCGCTTTAAACAGAGCCGGAGGTGCGGCGGTGGTCGTTTTTGTGGTCGCCGCACTCGCGTTTGATGGTCTGCTGGCAAGCATAAAGTTGCGCACGTCTCGGCGTATCGGAGTAGTATCCGCTTGGGCTGTCACCATCCTGCTCTTGGCGATGTCCATCCCACAAAATTATGATTTGGTTTTCAATGAATACACGGAGAATTTTAGACTCAGCGCGTGGAACTCATCGGAAATGGGGGAGGTTATCCAGCAATTTGAGCAAACTTATGGGCAGACCGAAACTGTTTGGATTGTGCCTTATATGCACTGGGTGGATACGCGTTTGCCCGGTGTTTGGGCGGGAATTCCAAACCGAGATTTTGCGCTCTGGCAATATGATTTAGAAAAGAGCCTCGATTATGAGGGCACAAAACTCTTTATTGTGAACCTGCACGATGAAGAGACAATAGAAATTTTACAGACGCTTTACCCCAACGGAATTTTGACCCGATATGATTCGGCTGTTGAATACCATGATTTTATGATTTATCGAGTGCCGTGAGAATGTGTAAGATGATATGAAAAATTCTAAAAAGAAAACCTCCCTTTTATACGATATTGCGCTCGTCCTTGTCATCATGGCAGGATTTTGGTTCCGCTCGGTTGGGCTTGATTGGGATGAAGGTCAACACTTGCATCCCGATGAACGTTTTTTGACGATGGTCGAGACTTCTATCGTCCCCATTGATCTAGCAAACGAGATGCTCGGAGATCCACCGGATGGTTGCAGTGAATGGGGTGGATATTTTGACACCGCTTGTTCTTCGCTCAACCCCCATAATCGTGGACACGGTTTTTTTGTCTACGGAACTTTGCCGATTTTCACGACCCGCTATGTGGCGGAATGGACAGGAGAGATGGGCTACGGGAGCGTGCATCTCGTAGGGCGGCAACTCTCTGCTTTGGCAGATTTATTGAGCATCATTTTTCTCTATTTCATTGTGGCGCGGGTTTATAACAAAAAGGTTGCATTGCTTTCTGCCGCGTTTTCAGCTTTGGCTGTTTTACAGATTCAACAATCGCATTTTTTCACGGTAGATACCTTCGTTAATTTCTTCATGTTTTTGGCGATTTATTTCGCAGTGGAAATTGCCTTTGATGAGGGGAAATCGGAAATCGGGAATCAGGAATCAGTAAAAGGCATTTTAAGATCAAAATTATTTTGGCTGAGCATCGGTTTCGGTCTCGCACTCGGCATGGCAGTTGCCTCTAAAATTAACGCGGCTGTTTTGGCGATTTTATTACCCGCGGCAATTTATTATCAACATTGGCAGAAGGGCAAATTAGGAATTGGGAATCAGGAATTAGGGGAGAAAGAAGCGGAAAAAGAGGGGGAATCTCCCGCGGATATTGCCCCCCGACCGCTGAACACTGACTACTGGACAAAGATCATACTTCTTCTTATCGTTGGCGCGCTAGCGTCCTTTTTCACTTTCCGCATTTTCCAACCCTATGCTTTTTCGGGTCCCGGCATTTTTGGCATTATCCCCAACGAGACTTGGGTAAATAATATCGTAGAGCAACGCGCCCAAGCCAGTGGAGATGCGGATGTGCCTTTTGCCTTCCAATGGGCGCGTAGATCGCATCTTTATTCTTTTGAAAATTTGACTAAATGGGGGTTGGGACTTCCCCTCGGCATCCTCGCCTGGGCAGGATTTGCCCTCATGGCTTGGCGTATTTATAAGGGAGAGAAAAAACATCTTTTGCTTTGGGGCTGGACAGCTCTTTATTTCTTCTGGCAATCTATGCAATTTAATCCCACCATGCGCTATCAACTGCCGATTTATCCGCTTTTGGCGATGATGGCGGCTTGGGGAATCTTCCAAGTTACAAGCGGCAAGTTTGCAAATAAAAAGTGGATTAAAATCTCAGGTGCTTTGGTTGGGACTTCTGTTTTGGTGGCTACCGCGCTCTGGGCGTATGCCTTTATCCAAATTTATCAAAATCCGCATAGCCGCGTGGCGGGGGCAAGATGGATTTATAATAATATCCCCGCGGCATTAAATCTTAATATCGTGCAGGGAGATGGGGAGAATTACCAACAACCTACTTATTTCCCGAAAGATTTTGTGATTTCAGCGTCTCAACCCTATAACACCCATTTTATTCCCAATGTGGAGGGGTTATTATCAACAATCTCTTTTGCACATATTCAGAGTCAAAATGACGGGGCGGAAACGCTCACAGTAAAAATCTCGCTTCAACCCGGCGCACCGCCGGATGCGATTTTGGCAGAGACTTCGCTCACAAAAAACTTCTCCGAAAACACGCCCGAGATACTTATATTCGATTCACCGCTCCCCCTTGTGAAAGATCAAGCCTATTTTATAGATCTCAGTACAAATGCAGAAGGAATCACATTAACCGGCTCGGTGCTGATTAACGAATCATCTTGGGATGACGGTCTTCCCCTCCGCTTAGACGGCTACGACGCTTTTGGCGGTCTCTATCCACCCGGCTTAAATATGGAAATGTATTGGGTGGACGATGAAATCAAAGTTGAGCGTTTGGTATCTAATTTAGAGCAAGGCAATTATCTCTTCATCTCCTCCAATCGGCAGTGGGCTACTTTACCGCGCGTCCCTGAACGCTATCCACTCACAAAAGCCTATTATGAGCATCTAATCGGCTGTCCTCCCGCGGAGGATGTGATTATTTGCATCAACACCGCACGTCCCGGAGATTATGAGGGACGTTTGGGCTACGAGTTGGTGCATGTTAAAGAATCTTTCCCCACCCTAGAATTCCTTAATTGGGAAGTGAACGACCAATCTGCCGAAGAAGCCTTTACGGTTTACGACCATCCCAAAGTGCTGATTTTTAAGAAAAGGGCAGATTTCGATGTAAACGAAGTCCGCGCGTTATTGGGCGCGGTGGATTTGAGCCATGTTGTCCACCTCACCCCCAAAGCCGCTGGAGAATATGAAGCCCCTGAAAAAAAATCACTCCTGCTTTCCGAAGATGATTGGACGCGTCAACGTGCCGGTGGGACGTGGATAGAGCTTTTCGACATAGACACGCTCCGGAACAAATACCCTGTTTTGGGCTTGCTGATTTGGTATTTTACAATCTTCATTCTGGGACTCTTCACCTATCCCATCGTACGGCGGATTTTCCCCGGCTTGGCAGATAAAGGCTATCCGCTTTCACGCACGTTTGGCTTACTTTTGCTGGCATATTTCCCCTGGCTTCTCGGCTC
>CAZERH010000170.1:0-4984 GCA_964515535.1 uncultured Anaerolineaceae bacterium | reverse complement strand
GTAAAGTAGGCGTATAAGATAGCATTTTCTGGGTTTTGCATCCTTTTTTCTCCTTTTTTACTTTCTAAGGAGAGTTTACGATACTTTTTCTTCATTCATGCGTAAGCCCTGATTATATCTAGAGGTGAGAAAGACAACGTACAGGAATGGGGTATACTTTGTTTAGAATTTATATCAATAGGCAATATTAAAAGGAGAATTGAAAATGTCACAAAACGCCCCATCCTCAGCGATTGATTTGGCGCAATTATTTAGTACGGTGGCAACCAATCTGATGAGCCAAAGAAGCGATTTAAATAAAGCTGATACGTATAATAATGACCATGGCGATAATATGGTCCAAACTTTTGAAACGATTGCAAAGGCTGTCCAAAAGAAGCGGAACGACGCTCCAGCAGATCAATTGGCTTATGCTGGAGAGGCGTTGCGGAGCAGTAAAAGCGGCTCTGCTCAAGTTTATGCGGATGGGCTGATGCAGGCTTCTCAGCAATTGTCTGGGCATAATGCCATCAATGCGGACAATGCAAATGTTTTGCTTCAATCTTTGTTGGGGGGAGGTGTTGCACCTCAACAAACGCAATCCGCTGACGGAGGGGATTTGCTTGGCTCGCTTTTGGGCGGTTTAGCTGGCGGTCGAGATGTGCGAGCCGATGACGCAGGGCTTGATATTGGCGATTTGCTGAATGCTGGTATGGCGTTTGTGAATGCCAAACAGCAGGGAAGTAGCAATATGGAAGCGGCGATTGGAGCCCTCGTTGCCGCCAGCCCTTTAGGAGAATCGGATCACCGCAAACAATCTAGCTCGGTAGTTGCAAATACTGTCATGCAGGTGCTTGGATCTGCGATGTCAGCCAAATAATGGAATAAGGAAAAAAGATGACAACTCGAAGAAGACCAACTACTAGAAAATCCCCCGCTCGAAAAGCCCACGTTAAATATACAAGATTTTCAGACAAATTATCTGATTCTTTGGATGATATCAATCGTATGATTGACGAAAATGCAAAGATGATTGATACTGTTCAAGAAGTTGCTCTTGGGCTAACCGATGCTATGGGAACACTTCATACACTGACGGTAAAATATGCAGGGATTGCTAATTCAATTTTAGATACACTATTGCCTATTATTAAAAATCTACCTATTCTTCCCAAGAAAATTACAAAAATGCTGGTAGATTTAGAAAAAATGACGCAGAGCATTATCAATGATAGCAAGAAAACATCAAAAACAATCAACGATGTGAATATAGGTTTGAAAACCGGCGATGTTTCAAAAATAAAGGGGCACGTAGATGAACTTACGGCTGTTACAGATAAACTAACTGAAATTTTTCCTAAAAAATAATAAAGCCAGTTTAGAAAACAAAAAAGAAGCGGATGTCACATCCGCTTCTTTTATTCTCTCACCAAGCAGGGGAAATCTTTCCCTGTTCATCTTTCCAATAAGGCGTCCACACCAAACTCATTAACTTTATACTCAGGTCTGCTTTTCTAGGCTTTATCGAAATAGTCTCAAATTCTTCAGTCATCAAGTCGTTTTTTTCCTGCAAAGAAGTTGTATCAGCGTCAAACTCAACTTGAAGGTCGGCTAATTGTTGCTTAATCGCTTCTGCTGTTTCTTCAGCCCGCTTAACATCGCTTCTTTCATCTGCCGCTTTTCCTGTAGAGCGCATAGCAGAGCGCGCTTTGTTGATATTTGTTTGGCTAAACACTTTACGCCCCGTAAACGCGCTAAGAAGCGTAGCTCCAATAGAAAGAGCTGTATCCATCTTGGCTTTTTTCGCTTGTTCTTCTTGTTTTTCCACTGTTGCATATGCCTTTCGTAGACGTTCCTCCAAGGTAGCGATTTTTTTTGCGTATTTTTTACGCAAAGCCTCAGCTTTTTCATCTCGTAATTCGCGAGCTTTTAGTTGCATGCGTACACGAAAATCTCGCTCCGTTTCTCCCGCAATAGAATTTTCTTTTAGGTTTGCACTTCGGAGAACATCAAGCCTTTGACTTCCGTAAAGCCATTTTTGTAATTCTTTTTTCCAGCTTGTATAATTTTTGCTTTTACTTGCACTGGAAGGCAATTCGTCAAAGAGAGCGTTTTTCTCTGGTTTTTTTTCAAGATCATTGGCTGAGAAATCAATTTCGGAGGCATCCTGCCAAGAGACAGGGATTGCATCGTTGGTAATCGGCGTAAGGAAAACAGCGTCGCGAGAAAAATCTATTTTCTTTGTTGCGTTAGAAAAAAGGATGTTTGTAGCTCCAAGCAACGAGGGTTTATATAAAAGATTGGATTTTTTAGGAGCATACCCTCGGGTTGGAATGTAGAATTTTTGGATGCCAGGTGGCAGTTGCGGTTCTTCAGATGCGGTGACACGCGTGGATGAAACTTGTGTGCTAACCACAGAGAGCTTCTTGACAACTTGCTTTATCCTTTTCTTCGCAGGAGCCATCAGCTTTTTGATTTGGTCACGCGTAATGGGACCGCGCAAATAAGAAAGCACCCAACGAGTATGGAAAATTTCAGGGGCATCTTCATGGGTGTTGTTGAGTAAGAAGACACGGCTATCTAGGCTAGAAATTATTTTGGCAATTTCTTTACGAGCAAATTTCTTGTCACCTCCAGAAGAAACACTGTCAAGACCATCTAATAAGCGGGCTTTATCTCTTTCCGTTTGTAGGCGACCAATGAACCACGTCCCAGCGTTGGAGAGGGCTTTATAATCAAGATCAACGGGATTTTGGGTCGCCAAAACAAGCCCAACGCCAAATGCACGCGCCTGTTTGAGCATCGTCAAAAATGGTTTTTTTGAGGGAGGATTGCTGGTCGGAGGCAAGTAGCCATAAATCTCATCCATGTAGATCAGAGCACGCAAGCTAGTCGTCCCCGGTTGTCCCCGCATCCAACTTTGAATCTGATTCATCAACAGAGCTACGAAAAACATCCTTTCTGGATCACTCAAGTGGGCAATCGAGAAAATCGCGATGCGAGGTTTTCCACTTTCTGTGTATAAAATATCCCCTATATCTAAGGGAACGCCTTCTAGCCAAGTTGAAAATCCTGGAGCGGCAATGATATTATTAAGAGTCATAACCAATTTGAAGCGTTCTTTTTCGGGATAGAAGGACTCGATATCAAGTACTCCAATTTTCTTTACAGGAGGCGTTTGAACTTGTTGAAGAAGCGCGGCTAAATCTAAATCTGTATTTGCTCTCCAAGCGTGTGCTAGAATTGTGGAGAGGAGAATATGCTCTTTGCTCTGAAGCGGATCGGTATCAATACCCAGCAGACCGAGAAGACTAGAGACAGTTGTGCTTATACGTTCGTTTAATAGGTCGGTATCTTCCAAAATGGATGGATCAGGCGTAGCAAAAGATTTGAGAATGGAAACAGGGATGCCGGCATTGCTCCCAGGTGTATAGATGGCTACATCAGCGGCGTCTTTGAGACGTTGAATGCGTTCGCCATCTTGCGCCCAATCACCGATTCCTTTTTTCCACATAGCGGCTTGCTGACCTGCATATTTTTCAGCTGACATGCCTTTGGTGCTTGCCTCGTCTGGGTTAATCCATGGAAGAAAATCTTTGGAGCGGAGCTCAGGAAAGGTGAGCATAAGGTTTCCCAAATCGCCTTTTGGGTCAATAAGAATCGCTGGTACGCCATCAATAGCTGCTTCCTCAATGAGCGCAACGCATAAACCCGTTTTCCCACTGCCTGTCATCCCAACACAGACGGCGTGTGTGGTTAAATCTTTTGAATCATAAAGAAGCAAATCATCTTTTGTTTTATCTGCCTTTAGATCATAGGTGCGTCCTAGATAGAAGGCACCAAGTTTTTCATAATTTTCCATTTTCTTCGGCTCCGTAAAAATAGTTAAAGTGGTTTCAGCCTTTATTGTACTCTATAAATTATGTGCTTAAATAAAAGAAGGCGGCTTTAAAGCCGCCTTCTTTTGTGATTCTGATATTAGTAGGTAATCACCCTATCTAATTTTTTTGCTTGCGCTACCCAATCTTCAACTTGTTTTTGGGTAGGAAGTTTGCGAACCTTTTTTTGGACCTCATTCATCCCCACCATTTTTGCGTGGAGATTTGCTGCATTACGGCGTGCGAGATCAACAACAGTATCTACACCTGATACCTCAAGCAGATCGGAGTACTCTTCGCCAATGCCTTTGATGCGGAAGAGGTCAGCACGATTTACCCATTCCAAAATAAGGTCTTTACTAATCTCGGCTTTTTCGGCTAAGACTTTTCTTCCAGCTGGAGAAGCCCCCTGTTTTAATAAGCTCTCAAGAGAAACAACTTTAACGCTCCTTAGTTTTTGAGCATAGACTTTGCCAATCCCCTCAATAGCGGCTAATTTAGTCATAAGTTCTTTTTTCCTCATTTTGTTAATCTAAAAGGTCTTGCGGAACGTTGCCGCCGTTTTTCGCGATTTTTTGCAACACGGTTTTGTGTAGCCAAGTATTCATTTTGGCAGAATCGCCCATCAAATCAGCAGGGCAAGCCAATTCTTTTGCCAATTCTTCTCGAGCAGCAAGGTTACTGTCCATGTCTAACACCTTAAGCAAATCAACAATGGATTGCTTCCAGTTCAGTCCTGAGCCTTTGCCCATTGTTTCTAGTTTGCCCATTACATCTACCATTTCCATAGCAACAGGTGCGACAGAACCCTTAGGCGCAAGTTTTCTTGTGTGTCTTTTTACAGGGTGTTTACTATGTTCTCGACGAATAGGGGAACGTTTTACAGGAGTTTTTGCGGCAGGCTTTTCGGGTACCGCCTCCTTTCTTGTTTCTTCATCTGGTGTTGATTTTTTGATACCAAGTTTGCTAAGAATTTTGCTAAACATATTCATTTATTACTCCTTTTCTAGAAAAGACGACACGGGAATTGTAACCGATTTTCTGGTTTTTGGGAAATTTAACGTGCAGAAAGCCAGCAATTCGAAATATGGCATCTATTTTCGGTGGTTTGTAAAAAAAAAACGAAA
>CAZERH010000169.1:0-5026 GCA_964515535.1 uncultured Anaerolineaceae bacterium | reverse complement strand
ATCTTTGATTTTTCTCTTAGTTTTGTGCGAAATTTCATGCGTTCGTTATTGTTGAGAATAGTTGTATTACTCATATTGAGTTTTACGTTATAATCCCCTTCGATGAAACGTATCTTTTTCCTCTCGCTTTTTGTCTTTCTTTTAGCCTCCTGTTCATCTTCGGAACAAGGTTCTGCAAACTCCCCCCAAGTCTACATCGAAAATAAAGGCTCCGACACCATCGTCAACTTGGCGTTGGCGTGGGCGGAAGCATATCAGCTTGAGAAGCCGGAGATTAGTTTATCGGTAACAGGTGGCGGGTCGGGGACGGGCATCGCCGCGCTGGTTAATGGCACGGTGGATATCGCCAACGCATCCCGACAAATCAAGCAAAAGGAGATTGATCTCGCCTCCGAAAAAGGGATTGTCCCGATCGAGCATGTCATTGCTCGTGACGCGATCGCGGTGATCGTCAACTCATCCAACCCTGTAAAAAAGTTGACTCTGCAACAAATCTCCGATATTTACAGTGGCGTTTATACAAATTGGAGCGAAATTGGTGGCGAAGACCGCCCGATTGTGCGCCTTTCACGCGAGACCAACTCCGGGACACATGTTTATTTTCTCGAAACGGTTGTGCGCTTGGGCGATAAAGAATCAAAAACGCTTTTTTCGACCAGTACGCTCTTGCTTCCTTCTTCGGAAGGCATTATTTCAGAAGTTCGACAAAATCCCAATGCGATTGGCTATGATGGCTTAGGCTATGTGCCGGACGACCTGACCATGATTGCCATCGCCCCCTCAGCCGGTGACGCATATATTTTGCCTTCGGTGGAAACCGTCAATAACGGCAGTTACCCGATTGCGCGCGATTTATATATGTATACCAACGGAGAGCCGAGCGGCGAAGTTGCGATTTATTTGGCATGGATATTATCGACAGAAGCACAAGAGATTGTAAGAAAATTGGGCTTTGTGCCGATAAATTAATTCTTAGTTCAATAGTTTTGTAGTTTTTAGTTTTCCCTCACGCAAAGTCGCAAAGACGCTAAGAAAAAAAACTTTGCGATTTAGCGTCTTCGCGGAGCATGCCCTTTGGGTATTGCGTGAGCCTTTTCGGAGCATAGATGGAAAAAGACCTCAACTGGAGCGAATTTATTATCACTCGCCTCATCAAATTTTCCGGTTATTCAGCCATTATTTTTGTCAGTATGATCTTCTTTTTTCTTCTCAAAGAAGGTCTGCCCACCCTCGCCGAAGTACCGCTCGGCGATCTCTTCGCCACGCGCTGGTATCCCATCGAAAGCTATTATGGCATCCTCCCGCTCATCACCGGCTCGCTGATTGTGACCATCGGTGCGGGATTAATCGCCGTCCCCTTTGGGATTGGGACAGCCATCTACCTCGCCGAGATCGCCCCGCGTTGGGTGCGGAATATGCTGAAACCTTTGGTGGAATTATTGGGCGGATTGCCCTCCGTTGTGCTGGGGTTTTTGGGGATTCTGATCCTCTCGCCGACCCTTCGCGTGACCCTGAACTTGCCGACCGGTCTAACAGCTTTATCGGGTGCCTTACTTTTGGGTGGCATCGCGATTCCCACCGTTGTTTCGATATCCGAAGACGCGCTGGATGCAGTCCCCAAATCCTACCGTGATGCGGCTCTCGCCCTCGGCGCAACCCGCTGGCAAACCATTTGGCGCGTCACTCTCCCCGCCGCTCGCTCCGGTGTTCTCACCGCGGTCATGCTCGGCGTAGGACGCTCCATCGGCGAAACGATGACGGTGATGATGGTAACAGGCAACGCACCTGTTTTAGCGACCGGTTTAGCCGATTTATTCTCCCCTGTCCGCACCATGACCGCCACCATCGCCGCCGAAATGGGTGAGGTTGCGAACGCGAGTACGCATTATCATGTACTTTTCTTTATAGGCTTGGTCTTATTCCTGATTTCTCTCGCTGTCAATATCACCGCGTCTGCGGTGGTGTTTAGGCAGAGGAAGCGGGCTGAGAGGGTTTTGTCGTAATCATCCTATTGTAGGGGCGGACGGCCGTCCGCCCCTACAATAAAAATTCTACGTAATCTGTGAATAATCTTTTATGAACAAATTCTTCACCAAAAACAGAGACCTGACCGAAAAACTAGGGTTCTCCCTCCTAACCCTGATGACATTTATGACCGTCATCCCCATCGTGGCGACGGTCATCTATATCATCATTCAGGGTGCGCCCGCCATCTCTTGGGAATTCATCACTGGCTTCCCCCGTAACGGGATGCGCGAGGGCGGCATCTTGCCTGCTATCATCGGGACATTTTATCTTACGCTCGGCACAGCCATCTTCTCCGTGCCACTGGGTATTTCAGCGGCAATTTATCTCTCGGAATATGCCTCTGAAAATAAAGCCACGCGCCTGATCCGCTTGGCGATTATCAACTTGGCGGGGATTCCCTCTGTTGTCTACGGGCTGTTCGGGCTGGGACTTTTTGTTCTCTTTCTCAAATTCGGGACAAGTATTTTAGCGGCTTCGTTGACTCTCTCGATTATGACTCTCCCCGTCATCATCAGCACCACCGAAGAAGCACTACGCGCCGTACCGCAATCCTTCCGCACGGTGAGCGTTTCTTTGGGCGGGACGCGTTGGCAGACTATCCGCCGAACGGTTTTGCCACAGGCTTTGCCCGGCATTATTACCGGCGTCATTCTCGGTTTGGAACGTGCCGCGGGCGAAACCGCCCCGATTCTGTTCACCGGTGCGGCGTTCTTCCTCCCCCGTCTGCCCAACTCGCCTTTTGATGCGACTATGGCTTTGCCCTATCACCTTTTCGTTATCTCTACCCAAGTCCCTGAGATGCCCATTGAAATCCAATACGGGACTGCGCTGGTCTTGCTTGTCTTTGTTCTCGGCATGAATCTGCTCGCCACCTACGTCCGCGGACGGGCGCGGGCGAAGAGGCAGTGGTAATCATCATGTAGGGGCGGAGGGCCCTCCGCCCCTACAACAATGAAACTATGAATAAAATCGTTATCGAAAATCTCACCCTCCAATACGAAGACGGGACGGAATCCCTCAACGGCATCAGCTTGGATATTGTCGAACACGCGACAACTGTGCTTTTTGGTCCCGCGGGAGGCGGAAAAAGCTCATTATTGCGCTGTCTGAATCGGCTCAACGACCTAGCCGATGTATCGAGTGTTTCAGGGCGCATCCTGCTGGATGGGGAGGATATTCTCGATCCAAAAATAGATGTGATTGCTCTGCGCCGCAAAGTCGGAATGGTCTTCGCTCGTCCCGTTGTACTGCCATTCAGCATTCGCGGTAATCTAACTTACGGACTCGAACTCGCGGGGGAGAAGCGCAAATCTCGCTTGGACGATGCCATTGAGCGGAGTTTGAAACTCGCCGCGCTCTGGGATGAAGTCCACGACCGCCTCGACGACCCTGCGATTGCGCTCTCCGGTGGACAGCAACAGCGGCTTTGTCTGGCGCGTTCGCTCGCTCTTGAACCGGAGGTGATTCTGCTCGATGAGCCGACATCCGGTCTTGACCCGATTTCGACCGCAAAAGTGGAAGATGCGCTCGTGGAACTCAAAAAGCTATACACCGTGATTCTTGTCCCGCACTCGGTGCAACAAGCCGCCAGAACTTCGGATTACGCCGCCTTTTTCTTGCAGGGAAAACTGGTAGAATACGCACCCGGCACGGAAATTTTTACGAATCCCAAAGAAAAGAAAACAGAAGATTATGTGATGGGAAGGTTTGGGTAGCCAAACGAGACTTCAAAAGTCTCGCAAAGATGTTTTACAGAAAAAAAGGGATGACGGGCATGAAAATTCTCTCATGCAACCGTCTCCTTAAGACTTTTGAAGTCTAGCTTATTTAGGATAAAAAATGAAACATACAGAAATAATTTTGCCGAAAAAGAAACATATCGCCCTTGTGGCACATGATAATAAGAAAAAAGATTTGCTCGAATGGAGCCATTTTAATAAATCCACTTTGGCACGTCATCATCTTTACGCTACCGGCACAACGGGAAGTCTCCTAGAAGAAAAATTGGAATTACCCATCACCAAGCTAAAAAGCGGACCTCTTGGCGGCGACCAGCAAATCGGAGCGAAAATCGCCGAAGGTGAAATCGAGATGCTGATTTTCTTCTGGGACCCACTCGAACCCCAACCCCACGACCCTGATGTGAAAGCACTCTTGCGGATTGCTCAAGTTTGGAATATCCCTGTTGCCAATAATCGCACCTCGGCAGATTTCATGATTTCTTCCCCTTTGATGCAGGAGAGCTATGTGCGCCGCATTTCGGTATATGAACGTAACTTGGCTGATTTAGAGATAACAGTTGAGGTGGATGAAGGTGATTCGGACGGACTTGATTAACACGCGCATTTTGCTACTTTGCAAACAGATGCTCTTTTAGGGCAACCAAGTCTAAAACGCGCACAACAGCGGTTTTTCATCCCACAAAAACAAATTTGTAATCGAGGTATCTTATGAGAAAGGCATTTGAAATTGAAATCCAAAAACTAAAGGATGATATTCTCTCTTTGGGAAGTTTGGTTGAGGAGGCTATTCTCAACTCTGTCGATGCGCTTAAAAACAGAGATATTCCTCGATCACAGAAAATTTATGACGACGATGAAATTCTCAATCAAAAACGTTTTGCGATTGAGAAGGAAGTGATGATTGCGATTGCTACTCAACAACCAATGGCACACGATTTGCGTTTGTTGGCTTCGATGCTGGACGTAGCCGGTGAACTTGAGCGGATGGGCGATTACGCGAAGGGAATTGCAAAAATCAATGTGGCGATGGGAGAGCAAGAGTTGCTCAACCCCCTAATTGATTTACCCGCTATGGCAGAAAAAACCGCAGATATGCTTCATCGCGCGCTCGTAGCTTTTATTGATGAAGATGTGGACGCGGCTGAGAAAATTCCTGCCGAAGATGATGAGGTGGATGCTTTTTATACGAAGATTTATCGCGAGGCAATTACTTACGTTATTTCCGACCCAAGCGCAATTGAGCGTTCAAATTGGTT
>CAZERH010000168.1:0-5103 GCA_964515535.1 uncultured Anaerolineaceae bacterium | reverse complement strand
TGAAAAACAATCCGCTTTAGATCAACAAGTTGCAACTCTTGGAAAATTATTATCAATCTAGGAGCCACCCAACTCCCTCCCCCGAATCAAAAAAACGCCCTCTCAAGAGAGAGGGCGTTTAGATTGTCAAAAAAAATCTGACTAGAGAGCAACAACATTGGTCGCTTGAGGACCTTTTGCGCCTTGCTCAACGGTGAATTCTACTTGCTGACCTTCTTGAAGATTGCGGTAGCCGTCACCTTGAATGGCACTGTAGTGAACAAATACGTCAGGTCCATCTTCGCGGGCTAAGAAACCGTAGCCTTTTGTGCCGTTGAACCATTTGACTGTGCCGATGATACGTTCTGTCATTCTGTTTGCCTCCTTATGGCAAATAAAAAAAGTTTGTCGTGCGCTTGCAGTTCCATCGGAGTGTCAAAATTAAAATGGCTCGAGGCAAAGAGCCTCGAGCCATCACTTTATTCTTTCCAACGTGAACTTACATAGAGCATCTTGCGAGGAAGATGATAAAGGGAAACACTTAAAAAGTCAAGGATGATTTTGCGCCATTATTCCTGAAGCTATATGCGTCTCCTAGAGAGTAAGCTTAATGGCTTCGCTAATAGGGAGGGTGCCACCCTTTTGCTGTTTACGCAATGGCAAGATAATATGGAAATGGCTTCCGGGGAGGTTAATTTCATCATATCCGGAACTTTCAGCCCAAATTTCGCCACCATGAGCCTCGATAATGCCGCGAGAGAGTGCCAGCCCTAGCCCTGTGCCGCTCCCTTTGAATTTTGTTTTGCCCGTAGAGTGTTTGTTGAGTTGATCATCGGGCTGATAAAATTTGGTAAAGATAACTTCTTTAAAATTGGGGTCAATACCAATGCCTGTATCGCTGACAATAATCTCTATCCCGCCTTCGGGCATGGTTTCGCTACTAAAGGGAAGCGTTTTTCCGCGAATGATGATTCTTCCGTTGTTGGGGGTGAATTTAATCGCATTAGAGATTAAATGGTAGAAGACCTTTCGTAAAGTGTTTGGGTCGGCTTGGATGCCGGGGAGGGGGGGCAAATCAATTCTGAGTCTTTGGTTACGTTCCTTGATGGCTTGGTTTAGCCCTAAGCTAACTTCATGCACCAATTTACCTACATCAATCGGTTCAAATTCCAGTTCTAATGTACGCGCATCAATTTGAGCAATATCGAAGAGACTTTCCATAATCTCATGCAGTCGCATGGTTCCATCATGAATACCATTGAGCATTTTGAGTGTCATTCTGTCCAGCGATGAATTCTCAAGCAACATTTCTGTGTATCCACGCATTACTGTTAGCGGAGTGCGTAATTCATGAGAAGCAATGCTGATAAAATCAGATTTTGTGCGGTCTATTTTTTCTAAATCTTTTTTTGTATTTCTAAGGTCTCGATAAGCGTCCCGTACTTTATTATTTAGCTCAATTAGGCTTTTTACAAGGCGCGCGTTTTCAAGTGCGACAGCCGTTTGTGATGCCAATGCACTCAGCGTATCAAGATTTTCTTTAGAGTAGCGATTACCGGAAATTTTCCCACCGAGGGCAAAGAGACCTATCCACTCATATTTGGCGAAAATGGGGACATAAATCTCCGCATCTAGTCGATTTAGCCAATTCCGCTCTTCGGGGTGAGAGAGCTTGAAAACGGGAAGCAAGTCAAGGTCAAATTGAAGTAACGGGCGTTGTTCGCCGCTGAGATGCTTGGCTATAGGTCCCTCTTCATCCAGCCAGATTGCGCTAATCGGTCGCTCTCCCGCATTCCGCACAGCACGCAATGCGTAATAATTACCATCGTCTCTTTCTTCTTTATCCACCAAGAAGAGGAAGCCTCGTTGAATTCCCATCACTTCCATAATGAGACTCACCGTAACATTGGCGAGTTTCTCCATATCAAGGATATTGCTAATGCTTTGACCGTAAGCGTTGACGGTTTGACTCACGTCTAACTTATCTATACTCAGCCAACGGTCTACAATACCTTCAACAAAATTGAGAAGAGGGCGATATATAGTTGCTAAGAGAATAGCAATAGTAGCCCCAAGAATAAGCGGGCTAACTTTTGTGGCATCAGGAAAAATGATTTGCGCTATGCTAAAACCAAATACATAAAAAACGCCTGCGAGCAAAGTAGTGGAAAGATAAATGAGCGCACCGCGAAGAAATTCTTTCAAATCAGGGAGATGATGACTAATAACAATATACCCAAGTAGCCAAACACCGACCATGCGTAACGGCGCACCCCAATTTGTGCGGTTTTCAATAAAGAGCAAATCTGCGCTAAAAAGAAGTGCGAAAATCAATAACCAATATCGAAGACGATTACGATGTAAAGGTTGTCGCGTATCTTTATAGGTTTTTCGGAAAACAAAGAACGAGCCAAGCGCAAAATTCAACCACCCCAAAACAACGACAGCGTACGCAACTCTTTCGCGAGGAATCATCCAAATTCCGTTTGTCCAGAGAATGTCAGGGAGTTGAAAAACATCAAGAGCGAGCAAAGCTAAGGCTGTTGCCCAAAAGATGCCAACACCTAGCCAAATTACAAACTTTTTCTTTCCTAAAAATACGTGGAGAATGAGCAATAATAATAAAGAAAGCGCAAGGGTGCTGTACCAGTGACCTTGCTCAAGCGTAAAAGCGTCTAAATTTGGCAACACGCCCGCCTGCCACGCTAATTGCGCTCCCTGTACCAAAAGAGCGATGAGCGCATAAAACGCGGTTAAATACACAACTAGTTTTTGCCCCGCACTTCGCCGCAAAACCATAAAGATTACCGCGAGGTAAGCAAGTATCGCGAATATAAAAAACAGCAAAAAGGGTAAAAGTGGGTTAATAAAAGACATCGAAGAAAGTATACTCGAAATCGGTTATCATTAGGCTATCAATTGGACTCTTTTAGGAAAAAATATGTTTATCTCAAAAAAACTTCGCGAAAAATATAACCTAAACCATATCCCCGTTGGTGATTTCTCTGCCGCGCGCATTTTTGCTGAAAAGTTAAGTGTCGGATTTGAAAATCCCGTTCCGGCTAGTGAAATCAACGCGATGGGATTATTAGATGAAGTTTCACACATCCTTCTACAACAATACGAGATGCAAAATGCAGATGTGATGATGCGCGCGGTCACGCAACTTGTTGACGAATACGGGCAAGACGAACTTGATTTAGGCTTGGTGCGCTTTGGTGAACATTTCTCCGCCTCCGAGGAGGAGAAATTAAAAAAGGAAACTCTTCTCGAAGAAATGCTACTCCTCACCCTCGAGAACGAAAACCCCGCTTTGGGACGGTATAAAGAGCTTTTTGATGCAACACTGCTAGAAGACACATTTTATGGCACAATGCTCACGTCCCTCGAAAAATTCTTTGCACGAGAACCCAGCTTCGGGTCACGTTCGCAACCGCTGATTTCCATCCTCCGCGCGCCTGTACAATCCTCCCCAAATTCGTTAAAAGGACAATTAAATTATATCGTCCAAGAATGGGGAGAGATGCTCGGAGAGAAAATAATTCAACAAATTTTGCGTGGCATGGACTATCTGACCGAAGAAGAAATTCGCGATGGGGGTACGGGCGGCTCAGACGGGACTGCACCAATTCCTGAATTTTTTGGTGGCGATTACGAAGAATATGAGCGTTTTAGCGTAGACAAAGAGTGGATGCCGCAAATTGTTTTGCTGGCAAAAAACGCTTATGTGTGGCTTGACCAACTTTCTAAACAATATGAGCGTGAAATTGTGCGCCTCGACCAAATTCCCGACGAAGAATTAGATTTGTTGGCGGCGCGCGGTTTTACCGGATAATGGTTGATTGGCTTATGGGAGCGAAGCCGCGCATCTCGAAAAATCAAGCAAAAGATGGGCAATCCGGACGCAGTCGCTTCGGCATATTCGCTCGATGATTACGCTATTGCGCTGGATTTGGGCGGACAAGATGCGCTAAATAATTTGCGCTGGCGAGCATGGCAACGCGGCATTCGCCTCGCGGCAGATATGGTTCCCAACCACATGGGAATTGACTCTCGTTGGGTAATTGAGCATCCTGAGCGTTTTCTTTCTCTCGATTATCCCCCCTACCCAAATTATTCCTTTAACGGCGAAAATCTCTCCGATGACGAGCGCGTAGGCATCTATCTTGAAGATCACTATTACGACCATTCTGACGCATCCGTTGTTTTTAAGCGAACTGACCACCTGACCAACGAGACAAAATATATCTATCACGGCAACGATGGCACATCCATGCCCTGGAACGACACCGCCCAACTCAATTTTCTTGATCCCGCCACGCGTGAAATCGTTATTCAGACTATTTTGAATGTGGCAAGGCAGTTTCCCGTAATCCGCTTTGATGCCGCAATGACTTTGGCAAAAAAGCATATTCAGCGTCTTTGGTATCCTGAGCCGGGAACGGGCGGAGCAATACCTTCACGCGCCGAACATGGCATTTCACATGCTGAGTTTGAACAAGCCGTACCGCACGAGTTTTGGCGTGAGGTCGTTGACCGCGTGGCAAAAGAAGTTCCCGACACTCTTTTACTCGCCGAAGCCTTTTGGCTCATGGAGGGCTATTTTGTCCGCACGCTGGGGATGCACCGTGTCTACAATTCCGCTTTTATGCACATGCTCCGAGACGAAGATAATGACGGCTACAGACAAGTGATGAAAAACACGCTCACTTTTGACCCTCAAGTGCTGAAACGCTACGTCAACTTTATGAACAACCCCGATGAAGAGACCGCCGTTGAGCAATTTGGCAAAAGCGATAAATACTTTGGCATTTGCACCCTCTTGGCAACTTTACCGGGCTTACCGATGTTCGGACACGGACAAATAGAAGGCTATAGCGAAAAATACGGGATGGAATACCGCCGCGCCTATCGTGACGAGAAGCCGGATACCGGTTTTATACAATATCACGACAAAACCATTTCCCCCCTCCTCCACCGCCGATACATATTCGCAGATGTAAACAACTTCCTCCTCTATCATTTTTTTAACCCCGAAGGGCGCGTTGTAGAAGATGTTTTCGCCTACTCAAATCGCGCTGGTAACCCTTCAACAGGCTCAGAGCAAGCCGCATTAATTATCTA
>CAZERH010000167.1:0-5128 GCA_964515535.1 uncultured Anaerolineaceae bacterium | reverse complement strand
TGCGGAAATACGGTTATACAGAACTTTGTACGAACTTTATTTGATTTATCCATAACATTCAAACCGTAGCCCTTCTCCGCTAAAACCTTTCCATCTTTGTACACATCTTTGCCACGCAATACAACCCGCCGTACGCGACCTTGAACCCGCCAGCCCTCGAAGGGCGTCCAGCCGCATTTGGTGAATTGCTCGGATGCGCGGATTTCGTATTTCGCGTTTTCGTCCACTTCAATCCACGTCTCGGCTTGGGTGGGGATACGGAAGATGCGTTGGGGATTGGTGTACATTTTTTCAATCAGGTCGGGAATGGTTAATCGGGAATCGGCTACGGCTGTGAGCAGAAGCGGGAGAGCGGTCTCTAATCCGGGAAAGCCGGGGGGCGGATTTTTGCCGTCTTTTTCTTCAGCGGTATGCGGGGCGTGGTCGGTGGCGAAGCAATCAATCACATCGAGATTTTGCCAAAGGGCATCCACATCCGCTTGGGAGGCGAGGCGCGGGCGGACTTCTCCACGTCCTGTAAGGGCAGGTCTGAGACCTGCCCCTACAATTGTGGGAATGTCACTCTTTGTTAGAAATAGATGATGCGGGGTGACTTCGCAGGTGACTTTGACACCGCGTTCTTTCGCTTTTTTGATGAGGAGAATCTCCTCTTTGAGAGAGACGTGCGCGATATGGACGGGGTGATCATAAATCTCGGCAAAGAGAATTCCTGCCGCCATTGTGCGGGATTCAGCGTGGAGTACGATGGGGAGGTCTTTGGGGAAATTGGCAAAGTGTTGCATCCAGAGGGTCATATCATCGAGGCGGAGTTCGCCGAAAGTGGAGTCGAGATACATTTTGAGACCGGCGGCGTGCGGCGGGAGGTTAGGGTGTGCATCCCAATCAGCATTGTTGGGTCCGGCACCCAAGTATTGGGCATAGTCACAGCGTGCTTTTGATTTTGCGGCACGCAAGCCCAAATCAAGGGTGTTCCGGTCAAAGATGGGGGGGGAGGTGTTGGGCATCGCCAGAATCGTGGTAAATCCGCCCGCTAAAGCGGCTTGAGTCGCTGTATCCCAATCTTCTTTATGGGTTTGACCGGGTTCACGCACATGGACGTGAGGATCAATCAATCCGGAAAGTTTTAGCATGTTTTGTCCTTGTTCAAAGACGGAGTGTGTATGAATAGGTATAAAAAAAGAGAGCCACAAATGGCTCTCTAATGAATAAAATGAAAAGCAAGATTCGCCTCGTTGGGCGATTTGACTTGCGGGGTTAGGTAGAAGATTTCTTTATACATTGTGTGTGATTCTATGCAGGCTTTTGGATTTGTCAAGTGGTCGTTGTATTAAAGTTGAAAATGTGCCTAATTTTTGATGTGTGAGGGACAATCGTCACTGCCTGCTAGGATACTGCCCTGCTATAATTTTTCGGCTTTTATTAAACAAAAGACAATCCTAAAGGAGAGAGAAATGGCATATAAAAATGTTACAGTCCCCGCTGATGGGGCAAAAATTACGATGAAAGACGGTGCTATGCAGGTGCCTAATAATCCTATTTTACCCTTCATTGAAGGTGATGGCACAGGGCGCGATATTTGGAAGGCTTCTGTGGCGGTTTTTGATGCGGCAGTAGAAAAGGCTTATGGCGGCAAACGCAAAATCCATTGGATGGAAGTTTACGCAGGCGAAAAAGCCTACGATATGTTCAACGAATGGCTTCCCGCAGAAACCATTACCGCTTTTGACGAATTTGTTGTTGGTATCAAAGGACCATTAACCACCCCCATTGGCGGTGGCATTCGTTCTTTGAATGTTGCGCTTCGCAAATTGCTCGATCTTTACGTTTGCCAACGCCCTGTACAATATATCGAAGGTGTGCCTTCTCCTGTAAAGCATCCCGAATATGTGGATATGGTCATCTTCCGCGAAAACACCGAAGATATTTATACGGGCGCAGAATTTGAAGCAGGCACAGAAGAAAACGCCGCCTTTATGAAAGTGATGAAAGATCAATTCCCCGATGAGTATGCCAAGATTCGTTTCCCCGAAAATCTCGGAATCAGCATCAAACCTGTTTCTCAAGAAGGTACTGCTCGTCTCGTACGCGCGGCTATCCAATGGGCATTAGACAACAACCGCAAAGATGTTAGCCTTGTTCATAAAGGTAATATCATGAAATTCACCGAAGGCGCATTCCGCGCCTGGGGTTACGAAATCGCAAAAGGCGAATTCCGCAACGATATTGTCACCGAGCGTGAAACTTGGATTTTAGGCAATAAAGAATCCAATCCTGATATGACCATTGAAGAAAATGCCAAAGCGATTGACCCCGGCTTCGCCAAGATGGCTCCAGACAAACAACAAGAAATTCTAGACGAAGTTGAAGAAGCGATGAAACTCTGGGATACGCACGGCGACGGAAAATGGAAATCCAAACTCCGCATCCGTGATACCATTGCCGATATTGTCTTCCAGCAAACTATTACCCGCGCAAAGTCCTACGATGTTCTCGCCACGATGAATCTCAATGGTGATTATCTCTCTGACGCACTTGCCGCACAAATCGGCGGGATGGGTATCGCCCCCGGAGCAAATATCAACTACGTTACCGGTCGCGCTATTTTTGAAGCCACCCACGGCACCGCTCCCAAATATGCCGACCTTGACCAAGTCAACCCCGGCTCCGTCATTCTCTCCGGTGAGATGATGTTCCGCTATATGGGTTGGGACGAAGTCGCAGACTTGATTATCAAAGGTATCACCGGCGCAGTTGCCGCCAAAACCGTCACCTACGATTTCGATCGTCTCATGGATGGCGCAACCAAAGTTAAATGCTCCGAATTTGGTCAGGCAATGATCAAACACATGGATTAGGTATCAGTAAATCAGGGGATTAGGAATCAGTAAAAACAAAAGCCTTCCGAAGTTTTGCGTAGCACTTCGGAAGGCTTTCTGATTCTGCATTCATCACACCTGCACTTGTCACCGCAGGTGCAAGTGTTCAACATTCATCATTTTCTCTGGGATGAAGAACCGATTCGAGCGCGTTTTCGACTTGCTTGCCCTAGTCCACATTCTCTCTGCCCCATCGTGGGGAATGCTCCGCGTAAAACGAGCTACTTGCTTTGAATATACTCATCTATAGAAGTGGCGGCTTTGCGACCAGCCATCATCGCAGTAACCACCAAATCGGGACCCGTAGTCGCATCACCACCGGCAAAGACGCCAGCAATAGATGTGGCTCCCGTTTTATAATCTGTTTTAATCAAACCCCAGTTGTGGGTTTCCAAATTGGGGGTGGATTTGCTAATGGTTTCATCGGGCCAATATCCCAATGCCAACACAGCTGTATCTGCTTCAACGATAAAATTAGAATCTTCAATCTTAATAGGTCTACGGCGACCAGAATCATCGGGGGCACCCAATTCCATACGTAAACATTCAACGCCAGCCAATCTACCATCATCACCGGGGATGAATTTGATGGGTTGAGTCAGGAATTGATAATTGGCTCCTTCTTCGCTCGTCATTTCCCTATCTTTGGCACCGCCGGGCATTTCTCTCAAAGTTCGTCTATAGAGGCAGGTTACTTCTTCAGCACCAAGACGTAGAGATGAGCGCAAGGCATCTGAGGCTGTATCGCCGCCACCAATGACAACCACCTTTTTCCCCAAGTCAGTGAGTGGTTCCAAATCTTCGGGAAGATAATCTGAGTTGACATTGGTGCGAATGAGAAACTCTGTTGCCAAATGTACGCCGGGCAAATCAACGCCTTCAGCTTTTAGCGGCGCATCAATTTGAGTTCCTATACCAATGAAAATGGCTTCATACCCTTCGTTGAATAAATCATCAATGGTTTTTTCTTTCCCTATATAGGTATTATAAACAAACTCCACACCTGCTTCTTCAAAATCTTTGACAGATTGAAAAACAATGTCTTTGGGGAGTTTGAAATTGGGAATTCCATAAGTGAGCAAGCCACCCGCGGCGGGTTTTGCCTCAAAAATGGTAATTTGATACCCTTTTTGAAGAAGTTGCTCGGCACAACCGTAGCCAGCAGGACCTGCGCCAATAATTGCTACCCTTTTTCCATTCGATTGGGGTACGGGGATGCTATACCCTTTTTCCACGCGCTCGAAATCCATCACATAGGCTTCGAGCATACCGGTTAGGACAGGTGTTCCTTCATCTTTGGCGAGCACACACGATCCTTGGCATAATTGCTCATGCGGGCAGACGCGGCTACAAATTTCGGGCAGAGAGCTGGTTTGTCTGTAGAGTTCGGCGGCTTGCAAAAATTTACCTTGTTCAATCAACCACATAGCAGAGGGAATATCGTTGTCGCAGGGGCAGGCAACCACACAACCGGCTGGGTCTGGGCAATGGATACATCGAGATGCCGCCAGTTGCGCACACTCTTCTGAAAAGGGAATGACTACGTCATCGAAATCCCCAATTCGTTCTTTTGGAGGGCGAAGCTGAATGCCATCACAAACTGTTAACGCACGAGATTTACGGTCAAGGGCTAAATTTTCACTGGGGACTGCTTGGGTCATTTCGAACTCCTTGAGAGCACCAAAATTTAATAGCTTTTTATTGACCCAAATAATAATGAAGGTGGTCACTTGTTATTAGTTCTATTTATCACAAGTATCAGTTCTATTTGTCACAAAACTCGATTCCAAGTATCGTTTGCCTTGAAATTCTTCCTGAATACGCGAACTTTCCCCCCCCTATTTTATTCACTTCACTCTGCCAGACCATCAAAATCCCTGCCTTCTATTCTCTCTCTACTCTAAATTGCAAACAATAATTAAATGTAGCGCAGGGAGCGGGAGGCGTAGGCGATGCCGCGAATGCTGAGGTCGGTTTTGGAGATCATGGTTTGAAGGTAGGGGCGACCGGCCGGTCGCCCTTACGGTTTTATTCTCTTTATTTCTTGTAAAACATATCCAGTCCATCAATTAGCTTTTTAAACATCTTGTCAAGTTCTGTATCATCTTTCCATTTAGAAAAATCGAGAATATTGTATTCCATGATCTGTTCTTTAATGCGTTTAGGCCAGTTACATGTTTTCCAACTATCATCAAGTGCAATCGGACAAAGTACACCACGCCCTATTTCTTTTTCAAGTTTACGAGCTAAAC
>CAZERH010000166.1:0-5146 GCA_964515535.1 uncultured Anaerolineaceae bacterium | reverse complement strand
CAAGGATGGTGAAGTTTTGGCAGTAGCGAAAGGAGTTATTCTCGCGTTGGGGGGCGGTAGTCGGCGCAAAACAGGCTCAGACGCGGCGTGGATACCCATCTTAGAATCGCGCGGTGTAGCAATCAACCCCCTCAAACCCTCCAATTGCGGATTTGACATCTGCTGGTCGGAGCATATCAAAACGCGTTTTGCGGGGCATCCTATAAAAACAGTTGAGCTTTCTTTTTCGGGAAAAACGAAAAAAGGGGAGTTTGTTCTCACCGACAATGGTGTAGAAGGAAGTCTCATTTACGCGTTCTCTTCTGCTATTCGAGACGAAATTGATGCAAAAGGGAGCGCAGAAATTACGCTTGATTTACTGCCCGATATTTCGTCTGAAAAGTTGCTAAAATTGCTTTCTGCTGAACGCGGCTCTCGCTCGCTTTCCAGCTTTCTCAAAAAGCGGATCGGGCTAAAGGGAGCAAAAATGAATTTGGTGTGGGAAATTTTGCCGCGCGAGAAATGGAATCGTTCTGCTGAACTGGGTGCAATCATCAAATCTCTGCCGCTTCTTTTAGTTGCGCCGCGCCCTCTCGAAGAAGCCATCAGTAGCACTGGTGGCGTGAGTTTTGATGCTTTAGATAAAAATTTGATGTTGCGTAATTTGCCCGATGTTTTTTGCGCCGGAGAAATGCTCGATTGGGAAGCCCCAACCGGTGGTTATTTGCTAACCGCCTGCTTCGCGACCGGACGCGCCGCGGGAAAAGGGATGCTGAATTCAATTCGGTGAAGTTGGCACTCAAACAAGCCCAAAACACGCGCGGCTCTTTAATCTTCCTCCGGAGTAGGAGTCCATGCCAACATGCCATCATCTTCGGGGAGATCCAAACTAAATCCATCCAAGCCGTTAAAACTAAAATAACTTATCTGCCCCGGGAAAATTTGAATTTGCTCTTGAAATTCTTTTTCAAAATCTTCCTCTATATAAGTCATCCGAAGTTCGTACCAGCCCGGGAGCAAATCACTTAATACAAGATTTTCCTGATAATAGGGGTCGCTGTTGACAACTTTTGGTCCGTAGGTAGAAACTTTGCGAATGCGCCTTGTCTCGTAAGAAATAACAAGAACTTGATAGCCCCGCAGGGGTGCGCCATTATCATCCATCACCCTGCCAGCCAAAACGCCCCATCCTTGCGGCGGGGCAACCCAAAGCTCAGGGTTATAGGTATCAAGAAAATCGTTTCTGCCAAGTCGAATTTCAAAATGCAAATGCGACCCTGTTGTATGCCCCGTGTCGCCGACCAAGCCCAATTGCTCGCCTGCCTCTACCCACTGACCGCGCGTGACATCTATGCGGCTCATGTGGGCGTAAATAGTGTATAGCGATTTCCCCTCGTAGCCAAAATCGTGTTTAATCGCGACTGCTTGCCCGTAGGGGTCATTTTTATTGGTGCTTTCTCCACTAAATAAGCCCCAATTTGCCCAAGCTACAACGCCCGGTCCCGCGGCGAGAATGGGCACGCCTTTATCGGTGGGAATATCAATGCCCGTATGTACAACATTTGCAAAAAGCATATTGCCATAGCGATAATTGGCAATGCCCCAATCAATTTGGTCTGCCGCAATAGGGCGGATGAAATAAAAATGGTCGTGCGGAGCAATTGCCCACGGAACGGGGTAAAGCGGTGGTCGCCAATCGGATTTGGGTTCTGCCCCGGGCGTGGGGATGGTAAATCTCAGTGGTGCAATTTTTGTCGCTGTGGGCGGGACAGGAAGAGGAGCCTCCTCCGCGTGTGGACTTGCCTCTGCTTGGATGCTGATTCGCGGCGTTGGCGTGGAATTATCCGCCGCGTTTGGAGACATAGCGCAAGCTGTGAGCGTGAGAGCTATCCCAAAGGCAAAAATAAAACCTTGTGCACTTTTCATCTTTCTCACGGCGTAGGTGTACCGAAATCGAAAATCGAGAGAGGGGTAGCCGTAGGTACGGGTGTATAAGGTGTGCGCGTTGGGCGCGGTGTTCGAGTGGGACGCGGTGTAGGCGAAGGTGTTTTACTTGGAGGCAAAACAAGGGTGGGAGTCACCAAAATTTCGGGCGGATACAGTTCCAGCATGGCTGAATACCAGTTTAGATTTTCTTTACGCGCAAATTGGGTATAGCGCGTGCCTTTATAAAAATTACGCCAATTGGAGAGAGCGGGTAGACGTTGCCAACCGTAATTTTGGGCAAGAGCCGTAAAATCAATCCAATACCCCACGGGGACAGGGGCAAATGAGCCGCCCGCTTCGTAGCTGGTGGGGTCTAGGTTATAGCGCGCGTTCAAATCCCAGATAGGGTCATGAAGAGGGATGCCCATAGAGCCATCTTGGATTTGCGCATGTAGATAAAGAGTCCAGTAAGTTTGTTGCCCTATTTCGTGCCGAACTGCTACCATCCAGCCCGCGCTGGCGATGAGGGGATTAAGTGAAAAAGCGCGTCCGGTGTAGAGCCAATCGTCACCCATGCCGGGGTTAAGGGTGGTGGTGAGAGGGATGAAGGCGTTTTCGAGATTGGCGAGTGCATCCCAGCCTGCACGCATGATGACGGATTTGCGTAAACCTTCAAAAGATTCGTCCACCGCATCATGGAGTTGGGGATAGGGAGCTTGCACGTCCTTAAGTTTAACTAAATTTTGGCGTAAAGAGAGAGCTTCGGAGGGGGAAGACTTTGCCTCCCAAAGAGGCGCGGGAGTGAGCGTAGCGGATTCGCTATAGCTTTCGGGTAAATTTTTGGGAAGAGGGTCGGGAAGCCAGAGCAGACCATTGAGCGAACCGGCTAGGGGGTAGGGTTGAAGCAAAAGCGTGCCCTCAAGACTATAGGCGGTGAGATAACTCCCTTTGTCGCCCTCGAGCATTGCCAAAAGACTATCGCCGCGTGCGTTCCATGTTGCCCAATCGCCTTCGCCGACCCAAGAAGCGGGAATTGTTGGATTCTCCGCGTCCCATAAATAAATGCCACTGGGGCGGTCATCAAAAGTGTTGGATGTCCATGCCAGTTTAGTGCCGTCCCGCGACCAAATCGGATGCGATTCGATAGCGTTGGGTGTATTGCTGATATTTAAGAAACGACTGCCACTCGTGTTATTGAGATCTGCGAGATAAATATCGCTATCACCCCCGCGCGTGGAAACAAAGGCGATTCTCCGTCCATCCGGTTCCCAAGTGGGCGAATGGTCAGCTGAAGAGGAATGGGTAAGACGAATTGCCTCTACGCTACTATCGCTAATCGGTTGTACCAGAATTTCAAGATTTCCGTCAAGATACGTTTCAGAGGCAATCCATGCCCCATCGGGCGACCAAGTTGGTGCGCCGTCATAGGTTTTGGTTTCGGTTAAACGAGTGGTTTCGCCGCTTTCAATTTCGAGCAGATAAATATCCCAGTAACCGCTTCGGTTGGAGGCGAAGGCGATTTTTTTTCCGTCCGGGCTGAGGGCGGGAGAGACGTCGTCCCATTTGCCGGAGGTGAGGCGGAGCATGGGCTGATCTATGGGGGAGTAGGCAAAAAGATGTGCATAATCTCCCTCGGTGACGGAGAGAATAAAAATGCCGGGGAAATCCGAAAAGATGACGGGCGTGGGGGGGATTACTGCTTTGGGCGCAAAAGGAGTTTGGGTAGGGGCATCTGGTGTAAACGCGGGCGTAGCGGTGCTTTTTATCTCGCATCCGGAAAAAATAAGCAAAATGGTCAGGCTAAAAATAATCCGCGTTGCAAAGTTCCAAAATCCGATTTTTGGCGTATCTTTCACGATTTTTTTTACTCTTCTTTTTGTGGCAATTCAAATTCAACTTCCCGGCGGTCGGTATCTTCGACCGGTATATCCAAGCGAAAGAGTTTGGGGTCTTCTTCGTCACACGGGGGGTAAAAAAGGCGCATATAGAGTTTATATTTGCCAACTTGTTTTTCCGTGCGCAAATGTACGGTGAATTCTTGCTTCCATGTCATGGGTTCGATGATGCTGGCGGTGGCGCATTCTTTTTCGCTGGGGTCAAGAATAACCAAATCGAGATGCGGGCGGGTTAAAAAAGGGGTTAGTTCAAGATTGACGCGCACTCGTTTTGCATCGGGGTATGGTTCTACGCTCAAATTGAGAATGCGCGTTTCTTCGGGGGACTTTCTGTCGTTATTCATCTCGTCGAGATCGGGAAAGAAGAAAGCCTTGTTTGGGTCGGTTTCGTTTTGTATTTTACAAGTCATAGGTTTTTATTATGTAGTTGGATAGTTCACATTAGCATACCAGAATTTTTCTTGCCGGTCATTGGTCTAATTGGTCTAATAAATGCTTAAAATCTTTGGGGTACGGTGCGGTAAAAGAAAGTTCTTTTTGGTTAATTGGATGGATAAATCTTAAGCTATGTGCGTGTAAAGCGGGGCGTTTTATCAAATTTGTTCCTTCTGCGCCATATAGGATATCTGCGACAATCGGGAATCCCAGCGCAGAAAGATGGACGCGTATCTGATGCGTTCTGCCGGTTTTCGGCTTCGCTTCTATCTTGGCGTGGTTTTGATATCGTTTAATGACCTTAAATGCGGTAATTGAGCGTTTTCCGCGATGTTTGTCTACCACCGTGCGATGTTTTCTGCCCACATTGGCATAAAGTGAATGCTGTGCAGTGTACTCATTCCATTCGGGGTAATCTTCAACAACGGCATGGTAGACCTTTTCAATCTCTCGCTTTTCAAATTGCATGTTGAGATGTTGATGTGCTTCCGCGGTTCGCGCAAAAACCATGACCCCCGATGTAACTTTATCTAACCGATGCACAACCCAAATACGTCCGAATTTTTTCTCTAGGAGTTGGTGCAAATAGGGTGCGCTCTCATCCCAGCCCTCAACGAGAACAGAAATTCCGGCGGGCTTGTCAAGAATAATAATATGTTTGTCTTGGTAGATGATATTTAACATAAAGGTATTATGCCATAGAAAACGCTGAACCCGCAAAGCGTGAAGTGTAAAAGTTTAGGTAGTGGTAAATTCTGACAGGTTTCACATTTTTCTTAACACCGCTCTAGCTGTCGCCGCAGGGAGCGAGAGGCTATCGGTCAATTTTAGCTACTATTAAAGTTGGCTCATATGCAAAGTTAGTGCAGAGATACAATAGCGGATATAAATTCGGGTGAAATGCGTTTCAG
>CAZERH010000165.1:0-5152 GCA_964515535.1 uncultured Anaerolineaceae bacterium | reverse complement strand
TATCTCCGATAGCGTTTTTCGGCATTTACGGCAATTTTTTCGTTGTCTTTATCGCCAACCAAGCAAAAAACGCGATTCCAGCGTAGCTGAAAGCCAAGTCAATTAATGAGAAAGTGCGTTTGGGAAAAAAATGCTGTGATAGTTCTTCGAGCGTGATAAAAAATGCTAGGGATAGGTTCACCGTCCAAAGGACACGCGGCAAGTTCAAATCACGGCTGTTTCGCTTTGTTTTTTGAAGGGTAAGATGCGAGGTGATAGCTGTCCGATTAAGACTGTAGCTCAATAGTCCCATCAACAAAAAATGTCCTACTTTATCTCCGTAAGGAAAATTATATAGATTTTTGATAAAACGCGGGAGGTTTCCGCTATCTGCAAGAATGACAATGAAGAGAAAAAAGATGATGAGGGCAAAGGGAAGCCAGTATTTTTTCATTGGATGTGCAAAAGCCCCGAATTTACGGGGCTTTTTTATAGGGGGAGAAATATCCGCGCTACGAGGCTTGTTTTTCTTTGCGCGCTTTTATAGCTTCTATCATAACCGGAATGAGGGAGATGCCAATAATTACCATAATAACGATGGAGAAATTGTGTTTGACAAATTCGATATTCCCGAAGAAATAACCAGCAAAGGCAAAGAGGGGAACCCAAATTAAGCCGCCAAAAACATTATAAGAGAAGAAGTATTTATAAGACATTTTCCCGATACCGGCAACAAAGGGGGCAAAGGTGCGGATAATGGGAATAAATCGTGCCAGAAAAATGGTTTTTCCACCATGTTTTTCAAAATACTCGTGGGTTTTATCAATATATTCTTTTTTGACCCATTTGCTATCGTAGGCTTTTTCGCCAAGAGAGTGACCGATCCAGTAGTTGACGGTATCGCCCAAAATAGCGGCGACTGTGAGGATGCCAACCATAATAAAGATATTTAAGCCACTATCGTCAATTGCGGCAATAGCCCCCGCGGCAAAAAGTAGGGAATCGCCGGGGAGAAATGGGACAACAACCAGTCCGGTTTCAATAAATATGACGACAAATAAGATGCCGTAAGTCCATGCGCCATATTGAGAGGTAATATCGCTGAGGTAAACGTCTAGGTGGAGAAAGATGTCTATAAATTGGGTGAGAAGTTCCATATTTTTACTCGCTTGTAGTTTTGTGGTTTTGTAATATCGCGTTTCATTTCCAGTAGCGGGCGATTATACCCTATCGCTCTTTAATCGTCACGCTGAGGAGCGTGTCGCCGGAGGGGAGAGTTATGCCAAATTGCGGATTACGCGGAGAAAGTGCTTTTAGAACATCCATACCGCTGATAACTTGACCGAAGATGGTGAACCTGCCGTCGTAGGTAGGAACTGCGGCGTAGGTGATAAAAAACTGACTCCCATTTGTGCTCTCGCCCACATTTTTCATTGCAACAACGCCCGGACGATTAAAGGAGAGTGTAGAATCTATTTCGTTTTCAAAAAAATAACCGGGGCTTCCTTGCCCCGTTCCGCTGGGATCGCCGGTTTCAGCAAAGAAATCGGGAAGAACACGGTGGAAGGTGATTCCATCGTACCACCCTTCTTTTGCGAGAAAAATAAAGTTATTTACGGTCAGAGGGGCTTGTTGCGAGTAAAACTGAATAACTATTTCGCCTTTTTCTGTTTCCAAAGTCGCCAGATATTCTTTTGTAGAATCAATGACCAGAGGCGGACAAGCAGTGAATTGTCTCTCTCCCAAAGCATATAGTGCAATCACGCTATCTAGGGTGTAAAAATCAAGCAAGTTGTCATGTATTTGACCGTTAATTAACAAAAATGGCGTAAAGGGAATGCCGATTCTTTCTCCTTCAATGAAAGCCTGCCGAACTTGAGTGATTACTTCCTCGTTTTGCATATCTTTTAGCAATTTTTCGGAATCTATGCCGTTTTTTTTCGATTCTTCTGTCAACCACCAAATAAAACTCTCTTCGGTGAGAGGAGCCCAAATTTCTTGCTCTTCGTAGAGCAAATCGTGCAGTTCCCAATACTTTCCTTGCAAATCTGCGGCGTGAGCGGCGTGGGCGGCAAATCCGGCTTTTTCATGCCCCGGATTTGTGACCATTGGAAAATCTCTATAGACTATTCTTAACTCTTTCGGATATTTTTCTCTAAGTTCGGCTAGAACAGTGTTAAACGCGGCTGAGGCGGGGTCTTGGAAATCGGCATAGACGATGAATGTTGTGGTCGCATCTTCGGGACCGCGCGTCATATCCTCTTCGCTGATTGGGGCAAAGAGAGATTCTTCGCCTACAGCTGGGGTAACAATGGATTCTATTGAACCGCAATTAGGCATAACGGGAGAAGGTATTTCTGAAGGTGTAGCGCGATTTTCTGCGGGGACGGATGTTGCTTCGGGAGCAGAGGAGGGAGCACAAGAGGTAAGAGCAAAAAACATAAAGAGGAATATAAAAAAAATCGTCTTGGGATATGTTTTTCTTTGCTCATTTTCTCTTGAAAAAGTGTAGAAAAGATATTTGTCAATCATCATTTCACCATCTCTAATAATTCTTCAAACGAAGTCACCCACATAATTTTATGTACAAAATCTGCCAGAGAATCACTTTGCTCGCGGAGTTTTCGCACAGCCGGACCAACAGGGTCTGCACCTGCCGCGCCGCCGGGGACATTAGCGTAAGCCCCATAAAAGGCAAAATAGGCTTGATTTAATTTGCGAATTGCGTAACCATTCGCCCACATGAATTGACGACGTTCTTCCATATAAGCCTCAGCTTCCTCTATTTTCCCTTCGGCAAGAAGTTCGTCTACGTGCAGGCGTGTTTCGTGCATTTCGGCGCGATAATCGAAGGGGTCAGGGTCAAAGCCAAGACTCGGCTCGTTGAGGGCAAGCAAGCTGACACGCGGTCGTTCCCTTTCCGCCAAAAGTTCGGGATATTCCCGCTCTAGCACCATCATGGAAATTTCTCCGCCGACAATCGAGGCAACAGTCTCATTAATAGTTCGCAACTCAGGCGAGGTGTTATAGTTTTGCCCCAGCGGGTGCCATTCGAGATAATTATGCGTCCACTCATGGGCAATTGTGTCTAAAGTCCACGGCAAATTTGTTGTACGCATTCCCATTGTGGGATAAATCCCAACGCCGCCAACCGGCACAACAAGCGCGGAAACGTCCAAATCGGCGGTAATGCTTTCTTCTAGCTCATTACGTTTATCGACTGGAAAATCGGCAAGAAGCATAATACTTTCATCTTGACGGATAATCTCGCGCGGAGAAATAACCAGATTCATGGGTAGGGGCGAAATATGATAAAGAGGGCGTGGAATCGGTTGCCCGCCCAACGTTAGACTTGCTTCCGCCAAAGCGTTGCTGACTTGCGTCTCAAGCACGGATTCTGCGAAAGGGGCGAGCTGACTTTGTTCTGCATATAGCCTATCGAGACGATCGCGCAACGCGACAGAATCTAACTCAGGATCAATAACTTCCGGGTTAGTGTATATTTGCTCCAGTTCCCATTCTGCGAATAAAACCTGCTCCATTTGTTCAAAATAGTCCACAACAATTTTTTCTCTTCCAATACGTTCCATATAATAGGGGCTACCCAACGCGGCTTGTTGCAGTTTGAGCCACAAGGCATCAAAAGTCCAGCTCCAGAAATCAAATTCTACGTCTCGCGTATATACCTCATATTTATTCACTTCGACACTAGATAGCGGGATACTGCCCCCCAAGGTGAGAGCAAAAAAGGCAAAGACAATGAACCAGTAAAAAAAATCATATATGCGATTGAACATAAGGGAGATTATAGCGCAAATAAAAAGGCGATGATTGAAACCATCGCCTGAAATACAAAGTACTACAAATCGCTAAAACTGATAGCTAATTAGCCAAATAGCCCGCCAAGTGCATCCGCCGCGGAACTAAGATTACCTTTGCCTTCGAGTAAAGCATCCATTTGCCCACCAACCACAGGGGGAAGTTTATCTTTGAGAAAATCAAGAACAACTTCTACCGCCGCCTCAGCTTGTTTTTCGCTCAAGCCTGTTTTTTCAACAACCAATGCTACTAATTCTTCCATTTTTTACTCCTTATAATCGCTTATGACTTCGTTGAATAAGATTAAAGCAGAAAAATTTTACCATCTCAACCCCATAAAAACCATAGTACTTGCGCGGTTGCTAAACCAAGCAATACTCCGTAAACTGCTTCTAACGGCGTATGCCCAAGCACCTCGCGCAATTTTTTCTCCGCTTTAAAATCCCCACTTAATAATTCCTTTATCAGTAAATTTATTTTCTCAGCGTGAAATCCGGCCTGCCTACGCACGCCGGTCGCATCGTAAATTACAATCATCGTCATCGGAAAAACGACCGCGAAAACAGCCGAATCGAATCCAACAAAAAGCCCCGCACCATACGCGGCACCAACCATTAAAGCAGAATGCGAACTGGGCATCCCGCCGGAACTAAGAAGCAAAGCCCAATTCACTTTCCCCGATTGAAAATACCCCACAGGCACCTTAATTATTTGCGCCAATGCCCAAGCAATTACCGAACTCAAAAAAACAGGGTTATGAAAAACATCAAGAGGGTTATTCATCAATCAACTCTTCTCCGGACAATTGTTTTATCTTCAACTCCGCTTCATCCAATAAAAGCATACAGCGTTTACTTAAATTTTGCCCTCGTTCAAAAAGAGCCATCGCTTCGTCTAGCGCATTCTGCTCATTTTCAAGTTTTTCCACTACCGATTCCAACTCAGCATAGGATTCTTCATAAGTCAATTCTTCGATTTTCTTCATTTTTACTCCATTTTTCTATTCGCCACATTCGCCCCAAACGCCCCGTCTTTCACTCGGATTTTCAACATATCGCCCGCGTTCACCTCATCTGCGCTTGCTACAACATTGCCGTTTTCTTTTGTGACGATCGCATAACCACGCGCCAAAACAGCTTGTGGATTAAGCGCAGAAAGCCGCTTATTCAATCCGGCTAACTTCTCGCGCATCATAACTTGAATTTGGGCTTGTGCGGCATTAAGACGCAGAATCCGTGCATCCACACTTTGCTGATTTCCCTGAACACGCCTAAACAGAGATGCGTATCTCAGCCTTGTTCGGAGATCATCTGCATTACCGATTTTTCCGTTTAAGAGTGCGTTGATATTGAGG
>CAZERH010000164.1:0-5157 GCA_964515535.1 uncultured Anaerolineaceae bacterium | reverse complement strand
CCAAGAATTATCACCGATATTCAACATCGCCGGTGCGTCTTGATTTCCGACTCTCTCAACTAGCGCGTTTTTCCCAATTAACGAATGGCGCAACACCGAAGCGTGGATTTGTGCCCCCATCTCAATAATGCTGTCATCTATTTGGCTATCGCTAATTTCACAATCTGCACTAATTGTGACGTTAGGACCAATTTTTGAGTTCTTAATTTTTGCGGAGTGGTGAATTGCAACCGGAGCGATAATCTTCACATTTTCACCACTAACTTTTGAGCCTAGCGAAGGGTTTAAATCTTTAACATTAAATCTTTCAAGCATTGCAATGTTGGTTTTCAATGTCGCATCAATTGTTCCCGTATCTAGCCAATAATCGCCAATGGCTTCTATGCGACCCTCAGTGCCGTTTTTAAGCATGATATTGATTGCGTCTACAAGAAAAAACTCATTTTTGAGCATTATTTTTTGTTCAAATTGTTCTTCAATAGCCGACACTAAATCTGTGCTTTCTTTGAAGTAATAACATCCGACTAAAGCTAAATTATTCTCTATAGAATCGGGTTTCTCAACTAAACGGCTAATTTTTCCCGCACCATCTACAACCGCGACGCCAAAGCGGCGGGGGTCGGGGACGGCTTTTACCCAAGCAATCAAATCACTTTTTTCCTTATCCAGAAAGCTGAAATCGGTTTCTATCAGCGTGTCAGAGAAGACCATCATTATCGGACCTTTGAGGTGTTCTTTGGTCAGATAAATGGCATGAGATTGTCCCTTCATTTCGGTTTGAACAATATAGTGGGCGGTAATTTCGGGATAATTTTTAGCGATATACGCCGGAATTTGAATCTCGCCCAAATGGGGACCAACAATAAAGACATACTCCACATCAAAACTGTTTGGAAGGGTATTGAAAGTGGCCATCAGATGATCGAGGGAGGCTTTTCCCGCCACGCTGACGAGGGGTTTCGGTTTAGACCAAGTATGAGGGCGCATCCGCGTCCCCCATCCTGCCATGGGGATGACTATTTTTAAACTTTGAGGCATGTTTTGTCTCCAAAATTAGTTCGGGGTTATTCTTATAACGCCCTTTTAGCAGGGATTCCTTCCCGTCGTGGATATTGAGATGGTGTAGAGCTAACTTTATCTATTAGCACGAGGTAACGTTCTTCAACCACACCCGGTAATGTGACGGGGATTGCTTGCGCTAATTCTCCACCCAAGATATTCATTGCATTTTCAGCATTCTGCGCTTCGGCGAGACCGCGCTCTCCTTTTTGGGCAAGCATCTTGCCGCCAATTTTGACTAGCGGAAGTAGGTATTCGCTTAAAACTGGCAATTTTGCAACTGCCCGCGCGACCGCCCAATCGTAGCTTTCGCGATATTGGGGGTCTTGCCCGAATTTTTCGGCGCGAGCTTGGATGACGGTCACATCTTTGAGATTCAATTTATCAATCATCAATTGGCAGAACTTTGCTTTTTTTGCAACGGATTCAATGAGCGTTAGGCGCATTTCGGGGTAGATTATTTTTAGGGGGATGCCGGGGAAACCGGCACCCACGCCCACGTCCACGAGCGTTTCCGGCGGGTTATTGCCCCAAGCCAGCGCACAGGAGAAAGAATCTAAAAAATGTTTGGTGCGAATTCCCTCTACATCCCGTATGGCGGTTAGGCTGATTTTTTTGTTCCAGTGCATTAGTTCGCGTTCGTAAACGGCGAGGGCGTTGATTTGTTTTTCGGTGAGTTGAATGCCGAAAAGTTCTTTGGCGTGTTGGGCTAGTTTTTGCATGGGGTGGATTATAACAAAAAAATACCCCTCTCCCAAAAAGGAGAGGGGTTAGAGGTTATTCCTTTTTCACTGTTTTTTCGGCTTTCTTTTTTCTACGGTGGCGTACGATGGCTCGAATGCCAAGAAACACGAGATAGAAAGGTAGGAAAAGTGTGACTAAAACGGGCAAAATGAAGATGAAGAAATTGACTAGGAAGCGCATAAAACCTTGCAAATAATTGATGAGGTTTTGAACGGATTTGCTGGCAGTTTCTCCCAATTTCCAGCCACCAATTTCGATGGGTTTAGATTTTTCGGTAGCGATAACACGCACGCTAATTGAAGACATCGCGGCAGAGCGTTCATAATAATTGATTTGTCCCGTGAGGACTTCAATATCGCTCTGGATAGTTTGGAGTTGAGAATAAACCGCGAGCGTCTCTTCCGTGGTTCGGGCTTGCGACATAATCTCCAGCATTTTCTCTTCTGCGGCTTTTTTCGCCTTAAGCCGAGATTGAAGATCGACGTATTGGTCGGTTACATCTTCACCTGAGACAGTTTCTGAATCTACCTCCGCTACATTTTCTTTAATTTGCTTTAGGGCAGTATCCAATTTTTCGGCGGGGACGCGGATGGTGATGTTTCCCTCAGGAACTTGTGCGCCGCTATCGGCGTAGCTTTGATAGGTGTTCGAGGATACAACATGCCCACCCATCGATTCTGCTAATGTGGAAATCTCAGTGATTTTTTCTGCGGGGTCATCAACGATAATGCTTAAATCGGCGTTTTTGATGACGAGGCGTTCTTGTTGGGCGGCTTCAACGCCGGAGTTTGCGCTCCGTCCATCAGCATTATCCGGCATAGATTCCACTTCTGCCATATCCATAGCCGGAGCAGGGGCGGCGGCATAATTTTCTTCCATTGCATATTCTTCAGGAGGTGCGGCACTGGCACAACCGGTTAATAGCAAAAGAATAGAAATAGCAATAAGTAGGTGACGTTTCATGATTTTTTCTCCTTTTCAAATTGGGTTTTTAATACTAGCCCCTAGACGTGAGTTGCAGAAAAAAAGTTCCCATTATTTACCACCCTTCCCCTAACCTCAGTGCATGTCTTTCAGGCAGATGTGCTTCTCGGATGCGTGCTTGTACAGACTTTATATCATATTGCACACGTTGTGGTTCCCAAGTTAGGGTTTTGGTATCAAAAATGGCATAAGCGGCACGCGGGTCGCGGTCACGCGGTTGCCCGACAGAGCCGGGGTTAAGAATCATACGTCCATCTAAAGCAATCGGCACCCCCGCGCGCGGAATATCTAAGATGACGCGCTCTTCTGCCTCTTCCCACCAAAAAACGCTCGGAACGTGCGTATGCCCCACAAAGCATAAATCTGTTTGAAATTCGGGAAAATTCAAACGTGCGGCAAGGGTATTAATCATATATTCCCAAATAGGATCGCGCGGGCTACCGTGAACAAGCGTCACTTTTTCGTGAGGCTCTACAATTTGCGGGAGGGTATGTAAAAAATCCATGCTACTGGCAGAAAGAACGCGTTGTTGCCAAAGCAGTGAAATACGAGCATCCCCATTAAAGGCTTCGGTTGGCATTTGTCCCATGGCGGCAATATCGTGGTTTCCCGGCACGCAAACCAAATTCGGTTGTTCGCTGAGCAACTCTACACAAGCGTTGGGGTCGGGTCCGTAACCGACCAAATCACCCAAGCACCAAACCGCCTCAAAATCATCAGCATCTTTTAGCACAGCTTCAAAGGCTGTGTAGTTTGCATGAATATCAGAAATGACTAAAACTCGCATTTATTTCTCCAAACTTTTTAACAAAATATCTACCCGAGATAAAATAATTTTAGCAACTTCAAATTTGCTCATTAACGAGAGTTTTTCCTGTTCACCATCGGCATATAAAAGTGTAACGCGGTTATTTTCGGCATCAAAACCGGCATCTTTAGCAGAGATATTATTCGCCACAATCAAATCTAAATTTTTAGATTTAAGTTTCTCTGCCGCGTTGGAGATTAAATCACGGCTCTCTGCCGCGAATCCTACCACAAGACGGGGGCGTGACGCGCGTGAACTTAGGCTTGCCACCCGTTTAAGCACATCGGGAGCTGGCTCAAGCAGGATTTGGGGTATCCCATCGCGCTTCTTGAGTTTTTTCTCGGCAATTTGTGCGGGTCTAAAATCAGCCACAGCCGCAGACATAATCAGCGCGTCTGCTCCGGCAGATTTTGCGAGAACGGCATTTAGCATCTCTTCGGCAGATTGCACGGAGATTAGCTCCGCACCAATCGGTGGCGTTAGCGCAGTTGGTGTGGAGATGAGTACCACCTCTGCACCCGCGTCTATCCCGGCTTGAGCGAGAGCGTAGCCCTGTTTTCCCGAAGAACGATTGGTGATGAAGCGAACCGGATCTATTGCCTCTCGCGTCCCACCGGCGGTGATGATAAGTTTTCTGCCCGCGAGTTTACCTTCTTTTCCCAAAATTTTACGGGCATAACCAATAATTTCATTCGGCTCAATCATGCGCCCTAGCCCATCTAAGCCAGATGCCATTCTACCCTCGGTGGGACCTGCAAATAGAATACAGTGCTTTTTTAGCATTTTCACATTTTCCTGCGTGGCGATATTTTCGTACATGCCTACGTCCATCGCAGGCGCAACCAAAATAGGGGATTGTGTGGCAAGAGCAGTGATGGCGAGCAAATCGTTGGCTTGCCCATGTGCGAGTTTTGCCATCGTATTCGCGGTGCAGGGGGCAATGAGGAGCAAATCTGCCGCGTGTCCCAAGCCAATATGGAGAATATGCGAATCGCCACCCCACAGATCACTGTCGGTATATGCTTTTTGTCCGGTTAGGGACTGAAATGTTAAGGGAGAAATAAATTGCTCGGCGGCGCGCGTCAAGACAACATCCACGCGCGCACCGGCTTGTGTCATCCTAGAAGCAAGTTCTGCCGATTTATAAACAGCGATCGACCCTGTTACACCGAGCAAAATCCGCTTATCTTTTAATATAGACATGGCAGGATTATAAACGATGAAGGCGGTATGTGTTGCATCTTTTTTGCATTGGTGTTTTTTTTCTTTATGGTTTCCTCCCGTTCTATTACCTCATGTTACGCAGTAGGTGCGATTTGAAGCGTTTTTGTTTTCAGTTTTTGTAGATCAAGAAAAGCCACTTTCAGTGCAGAATAATACAACTGAGCTTTCAATTGATAATGGTTCTTTTTTGTTCGCACCTTCAGTGATTCGATTTTCACAAAAGCCCACAAAGATGCAACCAAATGATTTGTTTGTGTTGTCTCTGTACGAGTAGGTGATTTTGATAACTCATGTTACGCAGTGAAGGAGCATGTAATCGGATAAAATAAGGTCAAGGA
>CAZERH010000163.1:0-5181 GCA_964515535.1 uncultured Anaerolineaceae bacterium | reverse complement strand
GGAGGGCAAGCAAGCCTAAAACACGCGCGTTGCGGGGTGTCTTCCTATTATTCTTTTTCGCAGATTGCTTCCTGAAATCCATCTTCTATGACCTCTGCGAGCCATCTTTCCCCTTTTTCGGATAGGTGAAAGGTGTGCCCGATGAAATATTCGGGTGGGATGGTGTTCCATAAATCAAGGTAAGGACGTTGTTTCTTTTCTGTTTCGGTCAATAAAAATTGACGATATTGGTCATAAGCCCAGCGTGGATAGGCTTTATTATAGCGAATATCGTTATTTTTTCCGGAGGCGATGAACATGGGTTGGTTGATGTACAAAATCGGGACATCACCGGCAATTTGCTCGCCTGCTTCGAAATAGTGTAGCCAGAGAGAGGGGATGATATTATTGGGCTCTTCAAAGCCTAAATAGGATATATTATTTTCGAGGTCATTAGGGTCTTCGATGGGCGCAATTGCCGAAGCGTTCTCTTGAACGAAAACGGGCGGGAAGTCTGATTCGGTGCTTAGCCATACTGTTCCTAGCGTTTGTAATAAAAATATCCGTGCCAGTTCTTTACGTTGCCCGATGAAGGTTTTTTCGTAAAGTGTTTTTTCTTGGTAATCAAATTCTTCGTAGGGGTATTCCCGCAAATCATGCTTATTAATTAATTCGAAAATGGGATCTGCGTTTGCGATGAGAAAAGGGTTGGGGGGCTTGGGCAAGACGGTTCTCAGTGTGAAGGACCAAATAATTGCATCCGGCTCATATTCCATTGCCTTGTCTAAAATAAGAAGGTCTTTGACAATTGCTATGTGTGGAAAACCGAGATTGTAAAATTTTACGTCCTTAGAAAAACATTCGGTTTGAAATTCATTTAGCCAAGCAGAAAGAGTTTGGTTACTCTCTAGCTCATCTCCCCAGATGGAAGAATCGCCGATGACGATGACGCGAAATTCGTTTTCTTCTTTTGGCGCAGAAATCTCATGGGAGGCGAATAATGCGTCTAAATCATCAATTTCGCCAAAGGGGAAGCGTGTGCGCCCCGGAAACATCGAGTTATATAATGACAAACGTCCAATGTCGGGATTCCAGAGGGCGAAAATCAAATTTGCCAAGATAAAAAGAAAAATGGTTTTTAGAAAAAGTCGTATGGGATTTATTTTTTTCATTGGGTAAGTCCGAAGAGCATAAATAGAGTCTCTCTAGCCAAAGTCGGTGTAGGGAGGGCAAAAAAGACCCAGCCAATGGCAACGAAATTAAAAGTTAGTAATATGCTTATACCCGAACGGATTTTTTGCTGAAAAGCAGATAGGGAATTCATTTGTGTTTTTTGCCGCATCCAGTTACTCCAGCGGTTATGAACAAAAAGACCTACGCCGTGCCACAGACCCCATAAGAAAAAATTCCAAGTTATTCCATGCCAAAAGCCGATTAATATCATGGTGCTTAATTGAACCGTTGCCAAAGTTATCCAGGTGGGTAAATTCTTTTTTCTTAAGACGCGAGTTAAAGGATTAAAATAATAGGCTCGAAACCATTGGGTTAAAGTGATATGCCAATTATTCCAAAATTGGGCAAGGTTGGGCTTTAAATAGGGATTGCGGAAATTTTCGGGCAGTTCAATGCCAAGTAATCGTCCCATGCCAATAGCGATGTCGGTATATCCGCTAAAGTCAAAGTAGATTTGGAAGGCATACGCGTAAACCGTTACCCACATCCACGCTTGAGTTTGGACGTTTTGCACCAAGCCCGCATTCATCGCGATAATTGCCAAAGTATCGGCGATGATAAATTTCTTGAATAAGCCCAGAAAGACGCGTTTGCTTATAAGCACCCAATCATCGCTCTCTAATTTTTTAGGCTGACGTAGTTCAGGGAGAAAACGCTGAATGCGGTCAATGGGTCCTGCGCTAAGTGCGGGGAAGAAAATCACGTAGCTCATATATTCATCTAAGCTAACGCTTGGGAGGCGATTGGCTTGCTTATCTCGAATCGTATGAATTAAGCGAAAGGCAATATAAGAATATCCAAACCACTGAATTCTTGGAGAAGTTTCTAAAGTGCGATTTAGAAGAGTCGCGCCCCAAGTGGTGAGGAGTGGCAGTAAGTTGGGGACGCGAATTAAAATAAAAATAAATAAAATGGCGATGAGCATTCCCACTTGCCAAAAACGGGCTAATTTAGGCGTTTTGGAAACAAGAAATAAAATTATGAAAAGCAGAAATATCGTCAGAAAAAAAACAAGGGGGCGGGGAGGATAAAAGGCAAGCGGCTGAAAGAAATCAGAATAACGCGTGAAGATGATTGCGAAAATAGTAGCGAGCAAAACCAAGAGTGCCAGCCTATTTTTCTTAGCATTGCGTGTATCGGGGGGAGCCGTGATAAACCAAGTAACTACGATAATGAAAAGGGTAAAGGTTGGAATCCAAAAAGTGAAATTATGCGGTTCTGTTTGTGGTTGTAGCCAATAAATAATTAATACACTACTCACCATCAAAACGAGACTACGCCCGCGTTTGATTTGCCCTAAAATAGCCGCAAAAAATAAAAGGGTGAGTAAATTATTAAGCATTTAAAAACCTTGATAAATCCAAGTTGGCGAGGTATCTGCCGTGAAAATTACCAATAAAATCATAATAATTGCAAAGATGATTGCCAATATATTTTCATTATTCAGCAGAGCGCGTATTTTTTCTAGCATTTCAAATCCTATTGAGGCTGGTTTTTCTTTGGGACTGATTTTATCAGGGGGCGGATTTAAACACAAAGGAAGTGTAAAAAAACTGCTTCCGCAGATAAAACAAATATCCAATATCTGCTCTCGCTCTATCGCCCTACTTATGAGATAATCTTTTTCGCCCAACCCCAAACTCCAGATTCCCCTTAAAAAACATGAAACAAACTCACCAAGATTTCCTCAGTGGCGCACGCGACAGCCTCCCGATTTTACTCGGCGTTGTCCCTTTTGCATTAATTTGTAGTGTTGCCGCCATTAGCGTTAAGCTCACGCCCATTGAAGCGGTCGGCATGTCATTTATCGTTTTTGCGGGCGCATCGCAACTCGCCGTTTTGCAGTTGATTGGAGAAGGTGCAACTTGGGTCGTGATGCTGTTCACAGCTTGGGTTATCAACTTGCGTTTGATCATGTATAGCGCAAGCCTCGCCCCCTATCTCCAAGACGAGCCGCTGAAACGAAAAATCCCCTTCACCTATATTCTCTCAGACCAAGCCTTTGGCGTCACCATGAGTAAATTTGCGAACGAAATTCCCGCTAATCCGGCTTGGTATTATTACGGCTCCGCCCTCGCCATTTGGCTCACTTGGATAATCAGCGCAATTCTCGGGGCGTTACTTGGCAACCTTATCCCCGCGAGTTGGGGACTGGAATTTGCCTTTCCGCTCTCTTTTATGGCACTTATGTTTGCCGCCATAAAAGATCGCCCGACCCTCATCGCCGCGTTGACGGGCGGAACGACCGCCGTTGTTACCAAAGGATTTCCCTATAATATCGGATTAATCATCGCCGCTCTCTTGGGGATTTTCGCGGGCATTTTTGCGGAAAGGAGGGGAAAAGCATGAACGGATTTCGTCTCTGGCTTCTCTTTATCGCTCTTGCGCTGGGAACATTTGCTCTTCGATATTCTTTTATCTATCTCTTTGGCAAAGTGGAGGTCCCCAACTGGCTACGGGACGCGCTCCGCTTTGTGCCTGCTTCCGTTTTAGCCGCGTTGGTTTTTCCCGCGCTGATTTACGCCGAGGGTGCCATAGACATTTCACTGAATAATATCCGCTTGCTGGCTGGGATGGGGGGTGCCATAATTGCGTGGCGTACCAAAAATGTGATGTGGACAATTATCGCGGGGATGGTACTCTACTGGATTTTGCAGGCTATTCAATGAAGCTAATGTCACGTCTCCGGCTTGGATTCAGCACGCAAGCCTAAAACACGCGTGCGGCGGTACGTCTCGTCCTAAAATCTTTTATTGACACTAAATTCCCCTTAAATACGTGTTTTTAATGCGCATAATCCTTCTTTTTTTGTTATTTGACCAAAACTTCGTATAATCATCCACAGTTTTTGAGCGAAATCAGTCGTACTCTTTCCCCCAGATTTCCCCATTCTCTAGTATTCCATTAGACCGAAAATAGAAAAAACTTACTTTTTTTTCTCATATTTTTTGAATTCTTTATACCGTTTATAAAAGCGGAACAATGTAGGCGCAAGAAAAATTAGTAAAATTATTGCCAAAACAAAAATTTCTTTCCAGCCGATGGTGAGTACCGGACGACAGGCGAGCAGGGCAAAAACAAGAGGCAATATCGCAAATTTAGCGGGGAATTTCATGGTGTGATTTTGCCTTATACGCCAAGTGAAAATCGCGTATACGAACCGAGTACCCTTAACATAATTGCGTATTCGTCTAAATGGTTTAGGGCGCGTTGCACATTTTTTTCGTTGACCACGCCAAGAAAATCGATATAGAAAAGATATTCCCAGGGTCTCCCTGCCAATGGGCGGGATTCGATTTTAGTTAAGTCAATATCTCTTAAGGCAAAAACGCTGAGGGCTTTAAAGAGTGCCCCCGGGATATTTTTTAGCGAGACGACTATCGAAGTTTTTACCTCCCCTTCGGGTGCAATCGCTTTTGGGGAGATTTCAATAAAGCGAGTGTAATTCTCAGAATTATCTTCTATTCCCGCTTCTAAAATTTTCATCTTATAAATCTCGGCGGCGCGTTTGGAGGCTATTGCGGCGGTGTTTCTCGCGCCGCTGTTTTTGAGCATTTTCACACTCCCCGCCGTATCATAAACCGGATTTATTTTTACACCCAATTCGCGCAAATATCCGTCACATTGCCCCAATGCTTGAGGGTGGCTCATGACTTGCGTAATTTCATTTAATTTCACATCGGGAAAAGAAATTAAGCAATGTTGCACGCGCAAATAATACTCGCCAATGATATGCAGTTGATGGCGTAGGAGTAAATCGTAATTATGATGAATACTTCCCGCCAAAGAATTTTCGATGGGAATTAATCCCGATTGACATTCACCGGAAGAAACTTTATCGAAAACAATCTCAAAAGATTCGCATGGAATCATTTCTACCGCACCGAAATATCCATGTCCGGCTTCTTCACTATACGCGCCCGCTTCTCCCTGAAATGCGACTTTCATTTATGCTCCTTTGTTTTGCTG
>CAZERH010000162.1:2939-5188 GCA_964515535.1 uncultured Anaerolineaceae bacterium | reverse complement strand
CTTTCACCAACGCGAAGATAATCGAGCCCAGCGGTACCAAGAGTAATAAGGTAAATATCGCTAAATATGGTAAAAGTGCGCGCCACGCAACACCCAGCAAATTTGCCCCTAAAACGCTCTCTTGCCAATTCCGGTCGAGAGCCGCAAGCGGTTTACCAAAAGCGCGTACGGTACCGGCATCGCAAGACAGTCCATCAGCGTAAGCAAGCATTAAATTATCCATCCCCGAAGAACCGTAATTGGCATATAAATAACGAGTAAAGGAAGTTGCCTCTGCATACGCCAAAAAAATCTCCGATGCGCCGCGTGGAAAAGGTTGGCAAAGCTCCCCGATGGGGATAAGAGCATCTTTCTCGCTTGCCCTCTCCAGCGCAAGCGCATAATCGGGATCAGGATATAACTCTGCGATAGAAGCGACACCTTCTAAAAGCCAAGTGGGCAGAAGATTATAATTTTCGCCCACATAGCGATAAAGCAAAACATGTCCCATCTCATGCGGAATATATTTTTGCATCAAAATTCGCTCTTGTTCGCCGGGGGCAATTGTCACAAAAACGATACCCAAATCAGGGCTGGCATGTCCCGCAACCCAAGTTTCTCCCCCCATAAAAAGTGCGTTTTGTAAATCGCTCGGCGAGGCATAAATATAAATATCAATCGGCTCTTCGGCATCTACGGGAAAAAGGAACTGAATATCTGCAAGTCCTACACGCGCCGTATCTAATGCGGCAAGCCCAAAAGCCTCATCCCCCTCACTCCAGTGAACGCGCAGGTTGCCTTCCTCACGCATCTCCCACGCAAAGCGATTATCCGTATACGTGAAAAAAAATTTAGGGCTAGTGACACTTTCTCCATTTTCCAACGTCACCTGAAACCAATAAGCAATCTCCGCAAAGGGATGCAATAAATTTTCACCGGCATTGTAAATATAACTAACATGCCCCTCTTTATCCGACTCCAATGAAATAACACGAGAATTTTCTTCCCGTACGTCTCGGAAGATGAGCAAAACTTCTTTAATAGGATTCGATGCTTTAATCTGCGCTGAAAAGCGGATTTCCACCCCAAAGGTGTGGGCAACTTGAGCATCTACCACCTCGACACCCTCTTGACCCTGAACTTGGCGCGCAGAACCGAAGAACAAGAGTGCCGTTAATAAAAGCAGATTTGTGAGCATACGCTTTCCCACTAGGCTTTCTCCTCGTGTTTATTCTATATCAAAATTGAAAAAATCTAAACTCTGCAAATCTTCAGTAAAATCGAGATTTGCGAGAGCCTCCTCAACATAAGACTCTTGCTCCTCTTCACCTTCAAACTGATCAAGAAATGTCAGCAAATACTCACGCACATCCTCACCGCCAATCTCCGAAAGAGACCAAATGGAGGCTCTTAAAACAGCATCATTTTTTTCTTCTTTAAGATTATTCAGCAAAATGGGACGCGCCAAAGCAAGCGAAAGGCTCCCTGCCGCCTGTGTCGCGGCGAGGCGAACAATCTCGTTTTCGTGAACTAAACCCTCTAAAATTTCTTCTTGCCAACGATCATCATAGGAACGTCCCATTGCAAAGACCGCGCTTGCTTTCCATAAAACGGCTTCTTCCCGCCAAGCATTTTCAATCAATGCGGGAACTTCCTCGCGAGAAGAAAATCCTAAGGCTTCTAACGCAGATTGTCTCAACTTGATTTTCGGGTCGCTTTTGGCAATCGTGAGGACAGCTTCTTCAATTTTCTTTAAGTTTTTCTCTGAAACTTCTTCCAACTCCCCGTAATGAATATAAATACCCAGCAAAGAAATAGCCTCTTCGCGTGCTTCAATTATCGGGTCGTTCATAGCAATGTGGATAAAGGTCGGGAGCAAATCTTCACGTTCATAATCTGCTAGTAAACGAATCGCAAAGACGCGGATAATACCATCCTCGTCTTGAAGCAGGGGACGTGCCAATGCGTTAAAGTTATAGCGCAAATCCATTTCTAGCATACTCTTTAAATGAGCAAGCAGAGAATGTCTACGCGAAAGCGGAATCTCATCCCAAATTTCGAGCAAGGGTTTAAGTTGCACGGGAGCAATATCCGAGAGAAATTCAGTAATCTGAAAAAACATCGCCGTGGAAAACTCACTGTTTTCATCGGCAAGTTTTGAAATTAGTTCTTGGAAGGTATCTTGAGAGGAAGTCATTTTTTTAGGTTTCCACAATTTAGGAACTTAGTGGTTAAATTTGGCATATCGTGCCGATACGGTGCAAAAAACA
>CAZERH010000162.1:0-2839 GCA_964515535.1 uncultured Anaerolineaceae bacterium | reverse complement strand
GCATAATACGTTTTACGCGTAGGGGCGGACGGCTATCCGCCCCTTACAAAAACCATCACACTTTTGTGTTTAACAATTCATTGGCTCTAACTTGTTCGGATTAAGGTAAAGCAATATCAACCGGATTCACAAAATCCATCACGTTGATATAGAGCATAAAGCCTAAAAGAAGCATCATCCCCACACCGTGTACGAGATTTTCAAATTTCGGGGGAACGCGTTTCTTAAAAAGAAATTCCGGTAAAAGAAAGAAAATTCTGCCGCCATCTAAAGCGGGGAAGGGGAGCAAGTTGAATACACCCAACGTAATCGTGAGACTGGCAATCAGATTTAGGGTATAAAAAGTCGGTATTGGCGCAGGGACTGATGCAGATGAGCTTGGTGGTTCTTCTATGCGACTTTCTACATCGGCATCTACCGTTTGTTGAAAGATATTGAAAATACCTTTAAAGCCAATAAAACGCCCCTCTTCGGGACTTATATTTCCACGTATCATTCTAGCCGGCATGAGTAAAATTTCTTTGGCGTGAAAGGCTGTGGTTTGTGTTGCGTATATCAGCGTTGAGAAAAAAGAAGGCGATTCTTCATAGGCATAGCCGGGGATAAAGCCCATAGCACCTTCATCTATGCTACGACTACTCAACGGTATGGCAGATGTTTTGATTATCTCATCACCGCGCTGGATGGTGAACGCAAGCTCTTTGTCCAAATTATCGTAGATGGTGGTGCGCAGTTGCAAGTCGTCTTTTAGCGTTTCCCCGTTAATTTCCAAAATGATGTCGTCCACGCGGAAGCCGGCTTGAGCCGCGGGCGAACCCGGTGTCACATCAAAGAGTTGTACAACGTCAAAATTCGGAATGCCCATTTGAGAAATGATGACGCTGTAGACCAAAACGCCAAAAAGCAAATTCATCGTTGCGCCAGCCAGCAAAATCGCAAGGCGCACGCTCGGTTTGGCTGAGGCGAGACCGCCACTAGATTCCCACGCAGAATCTTCGCCTTTGAAGCGATTAAAACCACCAAAGGGGAGCCAATTGAGGGTGAATTCTGTGCCGGGATGTATTTCGCTGACATTGCCTTCTAGCGAAAGTTCGCCAGATTTTTCTCCTGCTTTAACGATAAGTTTTTCAGGTTCCGGTGCAACAATAGAACCGTCAGATACTACTGTAATATGATCCGTTTCAGCTTCTGAGGACTCTTCTTCTAACTCGACTTCGATTGTTCGTAAAATTAACTGATTTTCAATTTTATCGGCGGTGATTTTTGCAGGTTGATTGAGTGTGTTTTTCCAATCAAAGGGCGGGTTGAAATTACTAGGAATCTCCACGCGTTGTCCATTGAGTAGCAGAAAACCTTTGCCCCACCAAAAACGCCATAAGCGGGGAGGAATGCCAATGCCAAATTCTTCGATTTCTACCTTGAAAAATCGTCCAACGACAAAATGTCCGATTTCGTGGATAAGAATGACAATCCCGAACACGGCTACAAAAACCAGTCCGGCTAAGATACTTGTATTCATAAAAACTCTCTTTCACAGATTAGGATATTGCTTTACCGAAAATTCGGTACATTTTTTTCGATTATATCAGTCCTCAAGCAAACGCGCCGCACCGCCAACCGTGGCAGTGAGTACATTTTGCACCCCTTCAAGGGCGACTAATTTGGTTTTTACCGTGTCCATTTTTTCTTTTAAGGTGATGACGTGGACATTCGGTCCGGCATCAATTGTATAGAAAACAGGGATGCCTTCCGCTCGCCAATTACGCACCGATTGCATAACGTGAAGTGTGCTGGGGTGCCAATAAAATAGCGCGGGATTTGAAGTCATCATCACCGCGTGCATGATATCTGAATCTTTTTCCACGATGGATGCAAATTTCTCAAAGTCACGCGTTAAAATCGCCTCGCGGCAAATTTCAATTCTGCGGGGCGCATCTGCCACGCGTGCTTTTTGCAGTGGACTTGTTTCTGCGAGGCGATGTCCCTGCGTTGAGCCGATTTTTTTATGTTCGCCGCTGATAATTGCGACACAATCGGCTAAATCCCAATGCTCCGGAGGAGCAATGGAGAAAGAATAAGAACTCTCGTCTGTTACGCCATCTGTCCATTCTACAAATCCGCTAGGGATTGAGCGGCAAGCTGACCCGGATCCGTGCCGCGCTAAAATCGAGAGGGCTTTTTCGTCTAAATCTAATCCCACAGCCGTAGATGCAGAGAGTGCAAGCGCGGCAAATGCCGCGGCTGAGGAAGCGATTCCCGCTCCGGCAGGAAAATTATTCTCGCTCACTACCTTAGCGTATAAATTAATGTCTGCTCGTTGGCGAACTTCATCGAGAATTTGCCGAACCCGTGCTAAACCCGCGCCCATGATTTCTGCTTCATTCAGAACGAGTTGATCTTCTTCTAAAGTTTCGCTAAAGAGAACTTGCGTTTTGGCAGAAAGCCCTTCCAAATTCATCGAAAAAGAGCCATTAACAGGGATACGTAAATCGTGATTGCAATTGCCCCAATACTTAATAAGTGCGATATTTGCGCAAGCAACTGCGGTTGCGGTTCTCATAGACATTTAATATCTACCACCTTTTCGTTATTTTTTTACGGCGAGTCTACCACGAAGGTCGAAAAAAACGATGGGTTGTTGTTTTTCGTTTTTCGCTGAAATTAAAGCCTTTTCACAAGATATTTTCGCGAAATATCCTTGTTTTAAAGTTTATCACAAAGGCATTTCTCATGAGTGAGGGGCAAGGGCTCGAAAGCCGCCAACGATAGTCGAAGAAAATGCTCTAAACCTGAGTTGCGGATAAGAAAGGGTTCCTTGATAGAATAAAGCTAAAGTTAC
>CAZERH010000161.1:0-5257 GCA_964515535.1 uncultured Anaerolineaceae bacterium | reverse complement strand
TTATCCGAAGAAGAAGAAAAAGCGGAGGGTGGAGATTGACAGAAAACGGGTATATCTAGTCGTTTTTCTGTTGGCAGTAGGCATTTTTTTTAGTGGAATTTTCTTTAAACGGAGTGGATACGCATCAACGATTTTTGCGAAAATGAGTAACGTGCCTGAGGCGGATATTGAAACTTTTGTAATTGAGGGCATTGATGAAGTTGCAGACGAAATAAAAACAGAAATCAAACTCTACGAGGCAAACGGGTTGCCTACTATATTTTTAGATATCCCATTTGATTCAATGCTGAAAATTGAAGAAAAGCGAGTAGAAGCTCTCGGGGTTGGCATTTTGCTTTCTTCTGACGACGACTATGTGCCTGCAAATATGCACTATAACGATGAGCAGAATCTTGATATAAAAATACGTCTAAAAGGTGATTTGACAGACCATTTAGAAGGTGATAAATGGTCGTTTCGTATTCATATTACAGAAAACGACGGGACCATTCTTGGGATGAGGAGATTTTCTCTGCAAGCCCCTGAAACAAGAAATTATGTGTACGAATGGGGGTATCATCAGAATCTCTTTATGGAGAATATATTAACCACTCGATATTCTTTTGTTAATGTTGTTGTTAATGGCGTACATAAAGGGATTTATGCATTAGAGGAAAGTTTTACAGAAGATTTGCTCGAATCGCAAGAACGCCGTGAGGGGGTGATTATTCGCATAGATGAAGATTTTTTTTGGGAGAACAGAGCCCTTTTTTCTAATGACGAGAAAATTGAAAAAAGTGCTGAAGGAGTGGGGTATTTTTGGGTCGCCAATGGTTTAAGCAGTGAAATAATCTCTTTTAGAGACAATCATATTAGCAATAATGATGTGTTGTCTGAAGAACTAAAAACAGCCACTGAGTTATTATATTCATTCAGTCAGGGGGAACTTCCTGCAGAAGAAGTTTTTGATGAAGAATTGTGGGGAAGGTATTATGCGATTACAGATTTATGGGCGGCTGGGCATGGAGCGCATTGGAATAATGTGCGTTTTTACTATAATCCGGTCACGGGACTTTTAGAGCCGGTTGCTTTTGACGGTCTTGTTTTAGAGTCTGATTATAATAAAGCCAGGTTAGCCTATCCTCTTTCCAGTGAGCCTTTATTTAACAGTGTGGGAGTACAAAAAGCATATATTGAGACTTTAGAGCGCATTGCAACACCGGAATATATACATATGCTCAAAGAAAAATTTGGAGATGAGTTTGGAGAGTATGTATCCCGACTTGAGCAAGAATATCAGGATAATAAACTATCGCCTCCTCCCTTGTTACGGCTTCCATGGGACGACCTGAACTTTCGACAGGATATGTTATCCCGAAACTTAAATTCGGCACAACCGATACGAGGAAATTATCACTTTGTAGAGGAAAATGGGGCGACACATCTCCGCTTAGATTTGGTTAATCTCATGGTTGTGCCGGTAGAAATCACTGAAATTATTCTTGACGGCACTTCACAGCCATTCGAGAGAGCGTGGTGTGTTAACGAGTTTTGTCAAACGGCAATTGTTGCAAACACCACTGAGATAATTATGCTCTCAGGAAAAAAGAGCAACTTTGTTTCAGTACCATTTCTCATTCCCGCAGAGAATTTTGAAACCAAAGAAGAGAAGGAAGAAAAAATTTTTCTTCGCGTAAACCTTTACGGTGGCACAGAAACTTTTGAGATTCCAATTTATGCCAATTATGTGCCTCAAGGTATGGATGCCGGTGCAAAACCATCTGTGACTTTAGAAGAAACCTTAAACTCACATCCATTTTTAATAGAAATTGGCGACCATGAATTGGCGATAGAAACGGGGGATTGGTTTGTGAGCGGAGACTTGGTACTTCCGGATGGTTATAATCTTATTATTCCGGAAGGCGTTACGCTACGTTTTGAGGAAGAGAACCTATTTTTGGTGTATGGGAAAATAGATATAAGGGGAACGGAAGAAGCTCCGGTTCTGTTGACCGCACAATCTGAAAATTGGGGCGGAATGGTGGTTTTGGGTGCACCGGAGACATCTACTTGGCGATATGTTGTCGCAGAAAAAATGGCTGGGATTTCTCGCGCGGGATGGATACTGACAGGTGGAATAACTTTTTATGAAAGCCCGGTAAATATCTCCCATTCCATTATTGGCAACAACGCAACCGAAGATGCTTTGAATATCATTCGCACATCTTTTTCCTTTGAATATGTTGAATTCTTAAACACACCCTCAGATGCCTTCGATGGAGATTTTACAACCGGAACAGCAACTCATTGCAGTTTTCACGACATACAGGGCGATGCTTTTGATGTTAGCGGCACTTCAGCGACAATCACAAATTCCTATTTCACCAATATCGGAGATAAGGCAATTTCTGCCGGAGAAAAAAGCGATATTAACTTGAGCAATATCGTCATTCGCAATGTGGGCATTGGCATTGCCAGCAAAGATTTATCTACGGTATCTATAAATACCTCTTCTATTCACACCGCGCGAGTAGTTGGCTTGGCTTCTTATATAAAAAAACCCCAATACGGACCGGCTTTCATTGAAGCTACGAATATAGAAATACTGAATACGGAAAGACCTGCCATTTGTCAAACTGATAATGAATTATTATTGAACGGAGAAAGTATCCGTCCGGAAGATGTGGATGTTGATTCTCTATACGATCAGGGAATACTCGGAAATTAATTCTCCGATACACGCGCTATTTGGGCTTGAGTGCTGTTTCCAAACAAATGCGCGGCGTGAACGAGAAAAATCTACGCCGAAGAGATGTTGAATAATGGCACGCAAATTGAAGGCACGCGCGACGTGGCACTTCATCCGAGATTAAATAAAATGGAAAATAAATTTCGCTACGAACTAAAAATGGTTTTTGATGCGCTTCGCTTGGACGAAGTGCGGAGTTGGGTTTATGCCCATTCTGAAGCGTTTACGGTTAGGTATCCGTCCCGTCAGGTAAATAATATCTATTTTGATAGCATAGAGCGTAATCTGATGATGGATCATATTAACGGCATAGCTGACCGCGCAAAAGTCAGGTTTCGTTGGTATGGAGAAAGTTGGGTTGCCGAAAAGGGGCAACTTGAAATAAAAATAAGAAGGGGACAGTTGGGGCATAAGAAAATTCAGCCGATTTCAACGAATATAGATGTTTCGGAACTTGCTTGGCGTGAAATTCTGGCAAAACTTCAGGAGAATAGCGCGAATGATTTTTCATCACTGCTGGATGATTTAGAGCCGGTACTCATCAATCAATATCGAAGAGAGTATTACGAAAGTATGGACGGGACTCTTAGAATAACGTTGGATTATGAAATGAGAGCCTACGAACAATCTTTTGGGCTTTCTCCTAATATCAGTTTTGAACAATCTTTGCGAAATGATGTCATTATTGAAGTGAAAGCAATGAAAAATAATTATAAAAAAATAGCGGATGCTTTAGCAGAGTTTCCGGTATATTGTACTCAGAATTCAAAATATCTTAACGGAATGGAATATGCAATTTGATGATAAAAGAAACGAAATAGCTACAAGCTGGCTTGAAGTATCCTTAACCCTAGATGGCGAGATGGCGGAAGCAGTTGCCGATGTTTTTGCGCGTTATGCCCCCGGTGGCGTAGTTGCCGAGCGAGGGATTAAATATCTCAACGCGGATGACCCCGGCACGCCCAAAGATGAAGTCATCGTGCGCGCCTATTTGCCGATGGACGCGCATGTCGAGGAGCTTCGGCAAAAGCTGGAGCAAGGTCTCAGCTACTTGAATATGATTCAGCCCCTTCCCGCCCCGACCTTTACCTTAATCAAAGATGCCAACTGGATGGAAGCCTGGAAGGAACATTATCGCCCCATTCCTGTTGGGGAAAAGCTGATCATCATCCCCGCGTGGATGGATTCTCCGGATGCGACGCGTATCCCGATTAAAATTGACCCCGGCATGGCATTTGGCACGGGGACGCATCCCACCACGCAATTGGCGTTGGGGTTGATGGAAGATGTGATCGCGTCCGTAGGGGAGCAGTATACTGCTCCCCTACGGATTATTGACGTGGGTTGCGGTTCTGGAATTCTCTCTATCGCCGCGCTGAAATTGGGCGTAGACCGCGCCCTCGGCGTAGATATTGAAGCTCCCTCGGTGGAATCTGCGCGCAAAAATGCGGATGTGAATGGCATTGGCAAGGAATTCATCATCGGGCAGGGATCGGTGGATGAAATTTTAGCGGAAAAATATGAATTTAAATCCGCTCCGCTGGTGGTGGCAAATATGCTTGCACCAATCTTGATTCGTTTAACGCACGCCGGTTTGGGCAAGCTCGTCGCGCCGCGCGGGAGGTTGATTCTGTCCGGGATTTTGGATGAGCAAGAGGCGCGCGTCCGCGCCGCGGTGGAATCCCAGTCTCTAAAAATAGTTGAACGCCGTCAAGAAGGGGATTGGATTGCTTTTGTATTAAAGGCTAATCATTAAACACAATATGCACGAAGTTTTTGTGTCTCGTAAATTTTTGTGTTTAGGAGAAACTGACTACAGAAAATTGACCGCTGACCACTGAATTATGCTATTATTGGGGGTATGGATGATAAAAAGCGTTGGCTCCCTTTTATACTATTAAATATCTTTGTTTCTGTGGTTGTAACCAGTGCGATTTTATTCTGGTACGACCGCACCTACAGACAGGCGGTTATTCCCGCTACGGTGATTAGCTATTCTTCGCCCACGAGTTTTGCTCCTGCTAAAGCTGAGCTTCCTGCCGCAACTCTTGACCCGACTGCTAAAATCAACGTGAAAATTATTAGCGTTATAGGTGCAGGGACTTTTGATGCGGAGATGGTTTTAGTGCGCTACAGTGGTGAAGGGGAGTTAGATTTAACGGGGTGGACGTTGGAAGATGAAGATAAAAACGTCTATGATTTCCCACAACTGATTTTATATCCGGCGGGTGCGGTGCAGATCCACACGATGGCGGGGCAAGATACCGTAGTCGATTTGTATTGGGGATTGCGCCAATCCGTTTGGCAATCGGGCGAGGAAGTGAAATTGATTGACCCGCATGGGACGGAGAGAGCGAGTTATAAAGTACCTTAAGTAGTGAGCGGAGAACAATACTCAGTGATTAGTAGTCAGTATTCAGGATGTTGCAATTAAAAATTGACTACTGATTACAGACTGCCAGACTAAAAGACTATCAGACCAAAAGACCAAAAAACCATGACCCAAGCATTCTACCGAAAATGGCGACC
>CAZERH010000160.1:5048-5260 GCA_964515535.1 uncultured Anaerolineaceae bacterium | reverse complement strand
AAACCACAATGTAAACAGAGTGAGGATAATGGCAGTGGCAAACTCGGTTAGCATATATTTGGTGTGAACGGATAATATCCATGTGCTGGAGGCGATGGCGTTGAGGTTCTTGAAAAGAGCTAAAAAGGCGACAAAGATGCCCGCCGAAGGACTGTGCAATTCTTTGCCAATGAGATAGAGAAGGGGAACAAATACCGCAAAAACAGCTGTAT
>CAZERH010000160.1:0-5038 GCA_964515535.1 uncultured Anaerolineaceae bacterium | reverse complement strand
CGCGACCACACTAAGATAATTTTGCCCTACAACGAGGTGCAAGAATGCCAAAAAACCGGATAATAGAGGACGATTATAAAAATCGCCATTGAACAATCCCTGCCCGATGAGGGCAAATTGCCCGCCTATATCAAACGCCGCGGGATCCGCGTAGGGAGCTAGTTCGGCATTTGGCGGATAGGGTCCCGGCGCAAAAAAGTTGCGCGGAAGTGGCTCGTTAATCCAAAAAATTGCCGTTATGCCCCACAAGATAATAAAAATAATGAGATCCTGTTTCTGCCGGATAAACGCGAATATGCTCTGAAGTTGTGCTTTTTTTATAGAACGCGATGAAATATATAAAAAAAGAATCGTGATAAACAGGCTTATAAAAATTTGTTCATTGAGCAAAGGCACTCCCGCTCCGTTCCAAAAGCGATCATCGGCGTTGATGCCAAAACCAGATCCAACCATCAATGCCAGCGCGAGTAAAAACAGGGCAAAAAAGAGTGTGAATGGGCGCATAACGGAAATTTTTTTATTCGCTGAGGGGCGGTAATTTTGAATACGGCGGAGGAAAAAAAACAGTGCTGTTTGCAAATATATGAGCGCAAACCATATCAGCATAGGGCGCAGACGTTCAAAATAGCCTTCATAAGAGGAGAGGCGATATTCGGGGAATAGAAAAGCAAAAATGACAAGAAAAATCCCCACTAGATTTAATGCGAGGAAAAAGATAAATGGAATTTTTCGTTGAGATAGTTTTTTTCTTAGCTGGGAGCGTCTATAAAAGTAGATGCCTGTGAATAAAAAAAAGAAAACAAGGCTAAGATTCGCAAGTATCAAAACCACGCGTTGAGCGGAAAAACCAAAAAGAAAATTCTGCTCGACATCCGAGGGAGTTTGAGCCAAAAAGAAAGTCGCGATCATTCCCTCTATAGTAGCAAGCAGAAAATATATTAAAACTATCGTTTTTTTAGGCATTTTTGTCATTTTGGGTTTTAAACGAGAACTTTACCATATTGAAATATCAAGCATCAATTTTCACCGAAACTTCAAAAAAAGCAATCAACAGCCCGCCAAGCAAAATGATGCTAAAAAACAGAAGCATAGCCAAGTTTGGCGGCAAAAACATGGCAAGAATAGCCAACGAAGATAACAAAAAAGCCGAAACGTGAATAGCCAACACGGCGTGATTTGCACTAAATCCCATTTGCACTAATCTATGATAAGTATGAGATCTATCCGCCTGAAATAAAGGCTTATGGCGGCGTAAACGAGAAATTGTCACTAGGCTCGTGTCAAAAATGGGGACACCCAGCAAAAGTATAGGCACGAACCAAGTGGAGCCGGGGTGCAAATCAGGGGGGCGATATATGATAGCAATCACTGCTAATAAGAAACCAAGCACTTGTGAACCGGAGTCGCCTAAAAAAAGGCGCGCCGGAGATTTATTATAAAAATATAAACCTATGCTCAACCCAACTAATATGGCAGATAATTGAGCAAGCATAACTTGTCCGGCAAGCAAAGCAACGAAAGAGAAAAAACTTGCCATAATCACGGTCAATCCCGCCAGCAAACCATCCATACTATCGATCAAGTTAAAGGCATTCGTGATGCCAATTACCCAGAAAAATGTTAATCCCCAGTTTAGGAACCCAATGAAAGACATACTCAATGGCAAATTAGCCGTTTCAAGAAATCGGATAGTTGTTCCGGCATAAATTAATATGGAAGTAGCTAAAAATTGACCTAGAAATTTTTTAGGTGCTGAAAAACCGTAAATATCATCTGCCAATCCAAAGAAAAAAATCACTAAACTCCCCGCAAAGATGGGTAATAATACCGCTTCTCTCCATAAACCGGATAAAATCACTAAAATTGGAAGGGCTATAAAAATAACCAGCCCCCCCGCCAAAGGAGTAGGCTTTTGATGTTTTTTATGCGCCGCGCTTCCCGGCATATCAATTGCGCCCAACTTTTTTGATAATAAAATAGCCAAAGGAGCAATCAGAAAAGAGAGGATTAAAGCGAAAAAAACACTTACTAAAATTTTCACTACAGGCTCTTTGATTAACGATTCCATAACTCCCCTATTTGATTATTTTTTCTGATTGGCATGATAAATAAAGGCAATTTCTCTGTTGAGTGTAGATGAGACGAGCGCGTTTTGAACTTGCTTCCCTTTAATAAGCGGATATTTGACGAGCAACTCGATTCCGTTAAAATCGGGGGGACTCAACAAGTTTACCACGCGAAGCATTTACACTTATTTCCTTTTCGCGTTCTTATAGACCTGCGAGCCAAAAAAACGAATCGCACTTCGGGTATGCCAAAGGAAGTAACGAGTTTTTTTTCGGCTTGCTCTTTGGGCATTATGCTGAATACGCAGATTCGTGTCTACAAGCGGAAGCAAGCCTAATGCACGCGCGCGGGCGCAGATATCCACATCTTCAAAATAGAGGTAAAACTTCTCATCAAATCCACCTAATTTTTGATAAGTTTCACTCCGCATGAGCATGAACATTCCAGCAATCCAATCCGGGAAAATTAGCCCAAGTTCGTTCGCAGGGAGCGGCTCAAAACGGTATCCGGGCAATTTGCGTTTGAAAAGTTCGAGAGGCGTGGGGAGTTTTCGAAAAGAATCTTGCAAAATTTCATCGGCATCAAAAATAAGCGGGGAGATGAGGGCGGCTTCTTTTTTTAGTCGCTCTATCAGCGGTGGGAAAATGGTCTCGGTGAAAAGGATGTCGGGGTTCAAAACGCAGAAATATTCCCCGGTGGCGTGTTGAAAGGCTTGGTTATGATTATGGGCGAATCCCAGCGGCTTTTCGTTCCGCAAAATGGTGAGAGAAGCCCATGAATCGGGAGGCAGATCCGGGAGGTCATCGCCGAGGTTATCCGTGATGAGGAGTTGAATCTCTTGAGGGGATTCGTGTTGCCTTAAACTCTCCAATAATTCTTGAGTTTTTTCTGTATCGCCATGACTGACGATGGAGAGGGTGAGGAGAGGGGGTTTTTGGGATACGGATTTCACAGAGTACACGGAGGGTTTGAAGACACGAGGTTCTTTTAGGAAGAGCAATGCATCCTGTCAGATGCAATGCACTTCTTAGTTCTTAGAAGATCAATTTACGGTATTGCTCGCTGATTTCACTTGCATCACCATAGGCAACAAGCTTGCCATGATCCAAAAGAGCGGCTCTTTGGCAGAGCTTTGCTACCATATCTATAGAATGAGAAACGAGAAGAATGGTAGCCCCACTTTCTCGAAATTCTTTCATACGGTTGGAGCATTTTTCTACAAAGGCGGCATCGCCAACGGAGAGAATTTCATCAAGGATGAGGATATCGGGAACCCAAGCGGTGGCAACCGAGAAACCTAGTCGCGCCATCATGCCAGAGGAGTAGGTGCGAAGGGGAGCGTTGATAAAGTCTCCGATTTCGGCAAATTCAGCGATTGCCGGAAGTTTTTCGGTGATTTCTTTTTTGCTATGCCCCAAAAGAGCCGCGTTGAGATAAACATTTTCGATACCGGTCAGTTCGGGGTGAAAACCGGCTCCAAGCTGGAGAAGAGGGTAAACTTGCCCCTTAATCCAAACACGTCCTTCGGTAGGATAGAGGACACGGGCAAGCACTTTAAGCAGAGTGGATTTCCCCGCGCCGTTTCTACCCAAGATGCCGAAAATCTCGCCTTCTTTGACGGACATGCTGATTTCATCAAGCGCGAGGAAGCTGTTATATTTTATTTTTCCCTGCAAACGACGAATAGCATATTCTTTAATGGATGGAATTTTTTCGTTGGGTAAATGGTAAGACACGGAAACATTTTCGAGGAAAAAAGCGGTATCTTCCGCAATTGATGATAAGTTAGACATAGTAGGCAAATTTTTTGATTTGTTTGGTGAAAAATATCCAACCGATGATAAGAGTCCCGAATGAGAAGATAAAGGCGGAGATAAATTCTTGAGATGTGGGATATAGACCGTCAAAAGTGACAAGCCGGAAAAAACGCACCAAACGGTAAAGCGGATTAAGGCGCAAGAGCCAGCCATTTAGGACATCGGCAATCAATTCTTCGGGGTAGATGATGGGGGTCAGGTACATCCACGCGGTCAGGACAATGGGGTACATCTCGGCGATGTCGGGGAAGAAGACCACAAACGCGGAGAGGATGAGACTAAACCCCAACGCAAAGGCGGCAAGGAAGAGAAGTGCCACCGGAAGCAAAATAATGGTGGCGTGGATGGGCGTTTTAGTGAAAAGATAAATAATCGCGAGCGGAATTAGTGCAAAAAGCACATTCACAATCCCCGTGCCAATAGTGGAAAGCACAAAAGCGGTACGCGGTAAGTAAATACGCTGAAAAAGTTCACTTCCCCAAAGCATACTTCCTAAGGCCACGGAGGTGGTTTGAGAAAAGAAATTCCATGCGACCAAATTGGTAATAATAAAAGCGGGATAGGCGCCACGCACATCGAAGAGACGGGAGAAGACGATGGACATGACGATCATCGTGCCGAGGGGGTTGAGCATTGTCCAGAGGATGCCCAAGAAGGAGCGTTTATAGCGCGAGATGATGTCTCGGCGAACGAGTTGAATGATAAGGTCTTTATATTGAATAACGTCTTTAAGTTCTTCGATGGCAGGGCTTATGTTTTTGGCACTGTCGTATATTTGAGGGGAGGTTGTCATATTTTTTCTTTTTTGTACACGGAGTTAACGGACTGCACGGAGTTTTTTAGTTTTTTGTTTTTTATTCACAAAGAAGCATGAAGTTTTTTTGTTTTTCTCAGAGCAACCTGCGGATTATTTTAGACGTTTTTCGGTTTTTTCTTCAGCTTTGCCCATTTTACCGCGAAAGCCATCTTTGGTGCCAAGATAGATGGCTTTCAGTTTTTTTCTTTTTTGATTTTCAAAGAGTAACATGCGGAGAAAGATATATAGACTAGAAACAATTTCAAAGGAGAGCCAATGGGGAAAGCGGAGAGCGTATTTTTTAAGCATAAGAATACGGTTGCGACTGATATAGTACCAGCGCAGAGGGGAATGGAAG
>CAZERH010000159.1:2068-5277 GCA_964515535.1 uncultured Anaerolineaceae bacterium | reverse complement strand
GAATGGGAAAGAAATTGCATTTTCACGCGGTGAATGGGATTTGGATTCAGCGTCCGCCGGAGATCAACTTTGGGTAATGGATGCAGACGGACGCGAGGCGCGCCCCCTCACATCTTCCAGCGAAACCACGCATGGCGTTGTGGCTTGGTCGCCACGTGGAGGTTTTCTGCTCTACCGCGTCTATGTGGTTAACGACCCAGATGCCCCATCTCAAATTCGTATATTCGATTTGGAAACAGGAGAAGAATTCACAGTCGTTGCGCCCGGCGAAAATCCGAGTTGGTTTTTGCCGTGAAGAGCAAAAAACGCTATCTGCCCATTTGGCGGATCTAACCTTGGTGTTGGCTATTAAAATTTCACCCGCTCTAGCCGCCGTCCTCGGCGGCGTGTTTATGAGAAGCCTACGCCGAGGGCGGCGCAGGGAGCAAAGATGCTAATTGACAAGTGTTTTGCCCATCAAAGAGCAAATTCTTATCATTTTGTTGCGATGCACCCTCTTTTCTAGCCTGAAAGCGAAAGTCCTACTCATTTTTAAAAACTACCTTCCAAAACGGGGCAATAATTGCCCTGTTTTTTCTTTATATTCAAGATATTCTTCCCCAAAATGATTTTCAAGAAACTCTTCTTCTTCTCGAATATAAATTTTGAAGACAAAATAAAAAATCAAAGGCGTGCCAAAGAAAATCCAGGAGGCGGTGAGCAGGGAGAGACCGGGAAGAATAAAAAGTCCCCACGCAGTATAGATAGGATTGCGGGAATAACGAAAAACGCCCTCTTTCATCAAAACTCCCTCTTGAAATTCACGCATAACTTGGCGTACGGAGAGGATGAGAAAAAAGATACCAAATGCTAAAAAAACATATCCTAGCGCACGTAAGCTAAAATTAAGCTCGGAGCGGATGAGAAAAAAGTTAGGATAGAGAGCGGTTAGTGTGGTAGCAAATCCCGCGTAGAGAGCTGTGTACAAAATCAGCTTCCTGCCAATGCCTAAAATTGATTGTTTCACTCTTTCTCCTTCTGATACATCAAATTTGCTCATGGTAAAATTCGACACTTATTTTACCCTTTTATGTGGAGTTTCGATATGAAAAAAGCAGATAAAATTTTCAGAAATGCACTGGTTTTAACGATGGATGAAGAATTGCGCCAATTTGCACAGGGAGCGGTAGCGGTGAATGGCGAGAAAATTGTGGCGGTAGGGGCAGAAGAAGAAATTTTAGCCGATTATGAAACCGAAGAAATGATAGACGCGGGCGGCAAAATTTTGATGCCCGGTTTGGTGAACGCACATACGCACGTCCCGATGACGCTTTTGCGCGGACTGGCGGATGATTTGCGCTTGGATGTGTGGCTGATGGGCTATATGATGCCCGTTGAACGCGAATTTGTGACCCCCGAATTTGTGCGACTTGGCACGCAGTTAGCTTGCGCCGAGCTAATTCGAAGTGGCGTGACCACTTTTGCCGATATGTATTATTTTGAAGACGATATTGCCGAAGTTACTGCCGAAGCCGGATTGCGCGCCCTCTGTGGCCAATCGGTAATGAAGTTTCCCACGCCGGATGCAGAATCTTACGAAGATGCGCTCGCTTATACGCGCAAATTTATTAAAAAATGGAAAGACCATCCCCTTATCACGCCCGCTGTTGCGCCCCACGCGCCTTTTACCTGTACGCCCGAAATTTTGCAAGCCTGCACTGCGCTTGCTACAGAATTTGACGTACCGCTCCATATTCACCTTGCCGAAACAGCTTTTGAAGTTGAAAATATGCGCGAAGCAGAGGGCATTCCTGTTATTCCTTATGTTAAAAAGCAAAAGATTTTTGAAGCCAAAGCTATCGCCGCGCATTGCGTGCATATTGACATAGGCGAAATCCGTACTTTGGCACAAAGTGGCGCGGGGGTGGCGCATAATCCCTCTTCGAATATGAAATTGGCTTCCGGTGTGGCTCCGGTGCAAAAAATGATTGATGAAGGGATTAGTGTTGGAATTGGAACAGATGGACCTGCATCTAATAACGATTTGGATATGTTCGAAGAAATCCGTTTAGCCGCATTTATTGCGAAAGGATTTAGCGGGGATCCGACCGCGGTTTCGGCAGACACTGCGCTAACAATGGGAACTCGTCTCGGCGCAAAGGCGATTCATCTCTCGCATTTAACCGGCTCATTGCAAGTCGGCTTAAGCGCGGATTTGATCTTGGTCGATATCAACCAACTCCATAACGCGCCCCATTTCCGGCGTGACCCCAAAAATATCTATGTTCAGCTTGTCTACTCTGCCAAAGCCCACGATGTAACCGATGTGATGGTTAACGGCAAATTCCTGATGCGAGAGCGCGAATTACTCACTCTTGATGAAGCCCATTTAATGGCAAAAGCACAAGTTTATGCTGAAAAAATAGATGCTTTCTTGCTAGAGCGAGAAGAATCGCTTTTCTCGAAGCTGATTGCTCTTGGCGGCTCATCGGAGGAAGAATCGTATGAGGTTCAGGCAAAGGTCAAATTGGCTGAGCAAGTTGATGTCGCGTCCGTCCTCGCTAAATCCAATTTAGAAATTCTCCAAACTCGCCATTATAAAGAATATGATGTCTACTTCTCCTTCGATGATCCCACTCAGGGACGTTTGCGCTACCGAGAAGATGAATTTATCAACAAAAAAGGTGATATGGAGAAAGTGCGTTCACGCCTTACACTTCTCGGACAAGCGAGTAAGGAAGAATTCAAAGACGATGTACTTCTCTCGCGCAGTCGCTATCTTGCGCCTGCCACAAATTCTTTGCGTTTCTACCGCGAATACTTCAAACCGCAATCGGAGCAAGTTATCTTAAAGGAACGCCTGCGTTGGCAAATAAAATTTGAAGGCACAAAATTTTATATCAACTTTGACCAATTTGATAAACCGGATTTGGGCAATTTCTTAGAAATAAAGACTCGCACTTGGAGCCGAGAAGATGCTAAGAAAAAAGCAAAGCTGACGACAAAACTCTTAGAACAACTCAAACTCGGCGAAAAAGCTACGATTACAGACGATTATATTGAGTTGGTTTGAAGATTTAAATTCTAAGCTAGCCACATGACAGTTTCAGAATTCTATGCTTTTTGTCGCAAGGTCGCTAAGAAAAGCTTTAAAACTTTGCGGCTTTGCGTGAGCTTGAGAGAAAAATTTATCTAAAGTGTCATGTGGTTAGATTCTAAGTCTCCTATCC
>CAZERH010000159.1:0-1968 GCA_964515535.1 uncultured Anaerolineaceae bacterium | reverse complement strand
CCTGCCCTAACCAAATTTTTTGCCGTTTTCTTCGCTATACTCTTCACCATCAGCTTGGTTAGCGCGCTCTTCCTCTACAATATAGAGCAATACGCATTTTCTTCAGAAACCTACAAAGACGCGCTTCGTAACGAAAATGTTTACGAGCGTTTGCCAGCTATCTTAGGTGATCAACTGGTCGTTTCAATGGGTGTAGACCATTGCGCAGAAAACCCCGTCTCGTGCGAGACAGAATACAGAAGCGAAGAATTGGAAAGCTGTCTTTTGGATGCGTTAGGAAGTGAATCGTATCGCGCCCTTTCCAATAATGAACGCCCGCTAAGCAATGCGGAAAACGAGCGTATCGCTCCCTGCTACGAAGAACATGGCTACCCCAAAACCGAAGAAGGAGAAAAAGAATTTCTCTCCTCGCTCACTAAAAATCTCACCGCCAAAGATTGGGAAGATTTTATCCTTGTTTTACTCCCTCCCGAAGAGCTAAAAAATATCAGCGAAGAAACCCTAAACGAACTTTTCGAATACCTCAACGGTAACGCAAATTCCGCAAAACTATCTCTCGTAAAGCTCAAAGAAAGATTAACCAGCGAAGAAGGTTTAGATGCAGTCATGGCACTTATCGAAGCCCAACCCAATTGCACTACCGCTGACATCCTAGAAATAGCACAAGGCGAAATAGCTCTCTGCAAGCCACCCGAACTAACTTTGCCCGTGCTAAAACCACTTGTCAAAATGCAACTTCACGCCGCCGCGGCAAGCATCCCTGACGAAAAAATCTTGTTGCAGAAAAAACTAAACGAAAAATCTCTGATCGAGACTCAATCTCTGCGCGCCCTCATGCGCCTTAGCCCCCTCATCCCCATCGTTTTACTTCTAATCATTACCCTCCTAGTTCTTCGCGATTTACGTTCTTGGCTACGCTGGTGGGGAATCCCGTTTTTGGTCTCAGGCGCAATCGGCATGATTTTGAGCCTACTCACGGGTCCCCTCGTACGCGCTTTCCTCAGTGCTCCCCTCTCAAGCGGCATCTCAATGGAAATTTCCGGTAGTCTCATTCAACTTATCTACGACATCGCTGAAAACATAATCCACAGCTTCGTGGAAAACATAGTCATCTACACGCTCATTTTTAGCATTATAGGGTTAATAATGACCATTGCTTCCGCTTTTATTAAAGAGACGGAAGAAATAACGGAGGCAATTTGATGAATTCCCCTATCCTCGACTTAATCCACGCTCACGGTTCTGTTCGCCGCTACAAACCTGACCCTCTGCCTGCTTCCCTTGTGGAGACAATTGTCGCCGCCGGACAGCGTGCCTCCACCTCCTCCAACAAGCAAACCTACAGCATCGTCGCGACGACGGATGAGGAAAAACGCCTCGCCATAATGGAAATCGCCGGTGGACAGATTCAAATTCAACAAGCCCCCCTCTTCCTCACTTTTTGCGCCGACCGCGCCCGTCTCGACAGAGTTTGCGAGCTACGCGGCTATAAACAGGATTACAGCTCCATAGAATCCTTCCTCGTCGCGGCAGTAGATGCAGCCCTTACCGCCCAAAATATCGCCCTTGCCGCCGAGGCACTAGGGTTAGGAATCTGCTATATTGGTGCAATTCGTAGCGACCCCACGGCAATGATCGAATTACTCAAACTCCCTAAAGGCGTATTCCCAATCACCGGCATGACCATCGGCTACCCCGCGATAGAAACGCGCACCCGTCCACGCTTGCCGCAAGAAGCTGTTTTGCATTGGGAAGAATATAATCCAAACCAAGACGAAGCCCTTCTCGCCTACGACCAAGCCATGATAAAAACCGGCATTTATAAAGGGAGACAAGTTCCCGTAGTAGGTAAAGAAAACGAAACCGAAGACTACGGTTGGATGGAACATACCGCCCGTCGTGTCTCACAAAAAATCAGACCGGAACTGCGCGCCGTGATTGAAAAACAAGGATTCGGATTGAAATAAG
>CAZERH010000158.1:3564-5289 GCA_964515535.1 uncultured Anaerolineaceae bacterium | reverse complement strand
TTCGGTTGCGCCATCTATGCGAGCGGCTTCCAATAATTCGTCCGGAATGCCTTTAATGGCAGATGAAATAACGACCATTGCAAATCCTGTTTGGAGCCAGACCATGATGATTATTAGAAAAAAATTATTCCACGGTGGCAAACTGAGCCAGGGTTGCGACTCGCCTCCCAAAGCCAAAACTATCGCATTAAGCAAACCAATCTCATTAATCCCGACTCCCACACCTCTGTAGGTATATACGAATTTCCAAATCACGCCTGCACCGACAAAAGAAATTGCCATCGGCATAAAAATAATGGCTTTATAAACCGACTCAAATTTACTGCGATCGGCTAAAACTGCGACCAGTAAGCCAAAACCCACGCTAAACGATGTCCCGAAAACCATCCACATTAAATTGTTGCGAAAAGTTTCGAGCATAATTCGGTCTGTAAAGGCAAATTTATAATTATCAAAAATCGCCCACCCTTGCCCAATCCATTCTTGTCCCAATGGTCCTTTAAAACTGAGTGTCAAGGTACGAAAAACAGGGAAGGCTAAATACCATGCCATCATCGCAACCGCAGGACCGATGAAGACAAAAGGTTGCAATTTTTTTCCCCAATCTCCCGGTAACTGCTCCACGAACCAATTTGAAACCACAAAAAGGAGAGCTACGCCACCAACGCCCCAAAGGATAGCAACCGAAATAATGATAAGCCGTGGTGCTTCGCTATCACGCAAGAAAAGAAAAACGCGCCACAATCCCCAAAAGGTAATTATAGGGACAAGGAAAGAGAGAAGTATTCGTCCTGTAACGGCAAAAAGGGAAGTGTCTTTTTGTGGAGCAGTCATAGACATTATCTCCTAAAAAATAATTGGGTTGTGGGATGAAGAGCGGCGCATCGTACTTGATTTCAACTTGGGTGTCTTTGGTTGGCATTTTCTTGGCGTGGGTATTTTTCTGCTCACGCCGAGAATTCGCTTGGGTTTCGGCACCCCGGCTCAAATCACGTTCGATGCGACTGATGGAGACCTGACAGGTCTTAAAGGCCTGTCAGGTCTATCATACTAAAAAATCTTACTTAGTGGGCCAAGAGTCGTCAATTTGCTGAAGTGCAGTTTCTTCGTCAATAGTACCGCTAACGTAGTCGGTCATATATTTCCAGAAAGTGCCTGCACCAACGGAGCCGGGCATCAGATCAGAGGCATCAAAGCGGAAGGAATCCGCGTTTAAGATAATCTCAGCAACACCGCGTGTGACGGAGTCTGCGTACCAATCTAGGCTTGAGTCGTTATGGGGCGAAATTGCGCCGCCAGCTTCAACCCAACCTTTGACAGAGTCGCCGGTGGAGAAGTATTGAATGGTTGCGCGAACTTCGGGACGGTCATTGAACATGGCGTAGATGTCGCCTGCGCCGAGAACGGGTTTGCCATATTGCTCATCGATCGGGGGCAGATAGAAGAAATCATAATCTACGCCTGCTTCTTTACCTTCGGGGAAGAAGGAGGTGATGAAGTTACCTTGGCGGTGGAGCCAGCATTTGGGTGGTGAATCGAACATGGGGGTAGGCGCATCGCCGAAGAAAGTGGTGGGGATGGAAGCCTGACCGCCATAAACGTAAGCATCGTTGAACCAAATCGCGGTGACATATCCTAAAGCATTTTGTACTTCGGGTGAGTTGAAAGGCAATTCGCCAGCAACCCATTTATCGTAGTTTTCAAGCGAAGTGGTGCGGAGCATGG
>CAZERH010000158.1:0-3464 GCA_964515535.1 uncultured Anaerolineaceae bacterium | reverse complement strand
TGGCGTCTTCGAGCCAGTCGGTCATTGCCCAACCGGTTGCGGCACCGGATTCGATACCGATACACCAAGGGGTGTCACCATCAGAGGCGATGGTCTCGGTAAGAGTCATCATTTCATCCCAAGTTTCGGGAACGGTGTAGCCAGCGGCATCAAATTCTGCTTTCGGGTAGAAAACGAGTGATTTACCGTTGGCACGTCCCCAAACGCCAGCCATCATGGGACCATCAGGACCTTGCATTGTTCCCATGTCAAGCCAAGATTGAATATAGTTCTGGGCGAGCCAATCTGTGTCGATGACTCCGTTCAGGTCTACAACTTGACCTTTGGCAACCATCGTGGAGAGAAGACCGGGTTGCGGGAAGTCAACAATATCGGGGGCATCGCCACCATCTACGCGGATGGTGATGGAGGCTTCAAATTCTTTCGAGCCTTCATATTGAATATCAATACCGGTCGCTTCTTCGTAAGCGGCAACAGAGGCATCAAATTTTACAGCGTCTGCATCGGTGAAGGGACCGGACATTGTGACGACCGTGCCTGCAAATTCACCGTCATAAGCGGCGGCAAGTTCGTCTCCGGGCGTTACATCAGAGGCTTCAGGTGTTGTGGTGCCATCGGAGGCGGGCCAAGAGTCGTCAATTTGTTGCAGAGCCGTTTCTTCGTCAATGGAGCCGCTAACATAATCGGTCATATATTTCCAGAAAGTGCCTGCACCAACAGAACCGGGCATCAGGTCAGAGGCATCAAAGCGGAAGGAATCCGCGTTTAAGATGATCTCAGCAACACCACGGGTGACGGAATCTGCGTACCAATCTAAGCTAGAGTCGTTGTGGGGCGAAATTGCGCCGCCAGCTTCTACCCAGCCTTTGACTGAGTCGCCGGTGGAGAAGTATTGAATAACAGCACGAACTTCAGGGCGGTCATTGAACATAGCGTAAATGTCGCCAGCACCCAAAACGGGTTTGCCATATTGTTCGTCAATCGGGGGCAGGTAGAAGAAGTCGTAATCTACGCCTGCTTCTTTTCCTTCAGGGAAGAAGGAGGTGATGAAGTTGCCTTGGCGGTGAAGCCAGCATTTAGGCGGCGAATCGAACATGGGGGTAGGTGCATCGCCAAAGAATGTGGTGGGGATAGCCGCTTGACCGCCATAAACGTAATCATCGTTGAACCAAATCGCGGTGACGTAGCTGAGCGCATTCTGTACTTCAGGAGAGTTGAAAGGCAATTCGCCAGCAACCCATTTGTCGTAATTTTCGAGGGAAGTAGTACGGAGCATGGTGTCTTCGAGCCAGTCGGTCATTGCCCAACCGGTTGCGGCACCGGATTCGATTCCGATACACCAAGGGGTATCACCGTCAGAGGCAATCGTCTCGGTGAGGGTCATCATTTCATCCCAAGTTTCGGGAACGGTATAGCCAGCGGCGTCAAATTCAGCTTTCGGGTAGAAAACGAGAGATTTGCCGTTTGCGCGTCCCCAAACACCAGCCATCATGGGACCATCAGGACCTTGCATTGTTCCCATATCAAGCCAAGATTGGATGTAGTTCTGGGCAAGCCAATCGGTGTCGATGACTCCGTTCAGGTCTACAACTTGACCTTTAGCAACCATCGTGGAGAGCAAACCGGGCTGCGGGAAGTCAACAATATCAGGGGCATCGCCACCATCTACGCGGATGGTGATGGAGGCTTCAAATTCTTTCGAGCCTTCATATTGAATATCAATGCCGGTTGCTTCTTCAAAAGCGGCAACCGATGCGTCAAATTTAACAGCATCTGCATCGGTGAAGGGACCAGACATGGTGACGACTGTGCCGTCATATTCACCGTCATAAGCGGAGACAAGTTCATCGCCTGCGGGCGCAGGAGCGATGCCATCTGTGACTGGTTCTTCAGCTACAGGTTCCTCTGCTACGGGTTCTTCCACAACGGGTTCTTCTGGTTTTGGTGCACAAGCTGACATAATAAGACTTGAAATAATCAGCAGTGCTATAAGAGTGAGAAGTGTTTTCTTCATTATTTTATATTCCTCCGAATATAGGGGGGTATAGATATTTGAAATTCAAAATACGAAACGTTCAAATTAAGTGCAAGTGCACCACCTCCTTTTGTAAAAGAAGACACAGAATTATATTTTGCGGCACGACTGCCGTATAATAAGTTCGGTATCCAGCGTTATATTCCGTTCTGGGGGAGCTATTCCTTTCAATAAATCTAATAAAAGCAAACAAGCTTTTGATGCTAGTTTCTGCGCTGGTAATCGAACTGTGGTTAATGGCGGGTCTGAGTATTGAGACCAGGGAATATCGTCAAACCCAATCATCGAAATATCATCAGGGATGTGTAAGTTGGCTTCACGAAGTGCCGATTTCGCCCCCATCGCAACATTATCGCTGGCAACAAAGACCGCAGAAAACACTTCCCCCGATGTTAATAAAGATTGCATGCAATCAAATCCACTTTGTGGATCAAAATCAGCATATCGAATGAGATTATTACTAGGAGTAATACTGGCCGCAAGGAGAGCATCGTTATAGCCAAGTATGCGGTCAGGGGCAGCACTGTAAGAGGGGGGCGCGGGAGCAATGCAGGCAATCTTTGTATGTCCCAAATCCACTAAATACTGCACTGCTTTTCTCGCCGCCATACGATTATCAACATCAACAGAGTAGAGCTTAGAATCGCGCAATGTCCCCATCAAGACAGTAGGCACATCAACTTCTTCCAATTTTTTCAACCCTTTATCATCAATCCGAGGGGTGAGCAAAATCATGCCGTCAATATGTTTTGCCTGAGCCAATTCCAGATAAACACGATCTTGGCGTTCTTCTTCTACTGATTCAATTAAGAGACGAAATTTTTGTTCACGAATAACATCTAAAAGCCCCCCAAGGATTTGCGGTAAGAAAGTATCCGAGGCTATATGGTGCGGGCTACGTGTCATTACTAGCCCTATTGCTTTTGAGCGTTGGGTAACCAGTGCTTGTGCGGTTGCATTCGGCACATACATAAGTGTTTCCGCGGCATCGTGAACTTTCTGGCGAGTTTCAGGAGGGATATTAATCCCCTTTACATCGTTCAACACTAGAGAAACTGTGGTGCGAGATACACCAGCTAGATTTGCCACATCTTGACTTGTTGCACGTTTTCTTGCCATAAGATACCCTTGTTTAGTAACACGTGTTAGTAACACGTGTTACCAGTGTAGCAAAAACAAAGGGCTTTGTCAAATTTTCTTCTTAGATTAAGATACAAGTCTCGCTCGCATTTTAGGCTTGAGTGCCTCCAACAACCATCACCTCGCCCTCATCTTTCTCCCGCTAGACCATCATCCCCTCTGGTCTGTACTGCAACGCCTCCGCCAAATGCGTAGACTTAATCTCCTCCTCCCCAGCCAAATCCGCGATGGTGCGTGATAGTTTCAAAATACGATGATACGCCCGCGCGGAGAGTTGCAATTGGGACAT
>CAZERH010000157.1:0-5308 GCA_964515535.1 uncultured Anaerolineaceae bacterium | reverse complement strand
TCAACAACAGTCACTCGTGTCCCCTGACCGGGGAGATGAAGATAATCCTCCTCCGGCGGAACAGAAGGCGTTGACCATAAATAAATAAACTTGGCAACATCGTCCGGCGTATTTACACAACCATGACTGCGCGGCTCGCCAAAATCATTATGCCAATACGTACCATGAAAAGCATCGCCGTTTCCCGTGAAAAAAGAAACCCACGGGACACCCGGCAAATCGTAATTAGCAGAATCTCCCGCACCGTCTGTCATGTGAACGGAAGGGGCTTTATGATAAGTTCTAAATTCTCCGGTCGGCGTAGGGGTATTTCCCCAGCCGCTCGCCACTAAAGAAGTCAATACGGGTGTATCGCCTTCATAGGCTACCACTCTTTGGCTGGTCAAATCAACGAAAAGCGATTTTTCCTCAGCAGGCACTTCCGGTGAAATAGGCGCAAGCTCCTCATCGGGAACAATCCGCAAACTATAACTCGGCACATAAAAATATTCTGTTACCTGTCTGTCGTAAATTCTGTACCAATAACTTCCGTCATCCGCATTTTGGACAATTCGGTCTACCCAATGCGTTGTTCCATAATAATAGCGCAATTTTTGTTTAAAATAATAACTTGCGCCCAAACGTACCAAAACATAGGGGATAGTCACCTCAGCCAAAACACCTTTTTTAGGAATTTTGTGGACGGGCAGATTGTAGGAGGTGAAAACCGGCTGGAGGTATGCCGAGTGAGCGAATCCCCGATGCGGTACCAAACGTGATTATAGGCGTGTTCGCCTTCGATAATCAGCGTTTCGGAAATGGGCAGGACGACATCCCGACCGTAAAGATGAACTTCTTTCGCTTTGAAAGAGGGGCTATCGTAAATCGTGAGGCTACTCCACGTTGTGCGCCCCTGTTGTTGGAGAGGTGGCGCACCCGCGTAAACTTTGTCTAAGCCCAAATCTGCTATCAGTAAGCCAAGCGCACCTGCCGCGCTAAACTTGAGAAAATCTCGTCTGGAGAAAGTGGAAGGAAGGTTTTTCATAAAAAAGTGTTTTTTATATTAATGTCAGTTTCGGATAACTCAGAAAAAATCAAGGATTCTTGATAGATGTGGCAATAATGCCATATATTACGGACAAACTTCTGGCGGGCTATTCAACAATCTCCACACGCGTCCCGCTAAAACCATATACAAATTCTTTTTCAGGTTTTACCGTGGGGCTTGTCCAGAGATAAATCCATTTTGCGGCTTGCGGAGAGAGATTAATACAGCCATGACTGCGCGGAGCACCATAATCATTATGCCAATAAGTTCCATGAAAGGATACCCCGCCTTCGGTAATATACACTACCCACGGGACACCGGGCAAATCAAATCCGTTATAGGCAAGATTTCCATTTGCCATGTGTCGGCTAGGGCGTTTGTAATAGGTTTTGAAAATTCCTTCCGGCGTATAGTAGCTCCCGTCTCTGAGACGCGTTCCGGTCGCGGCGCGTGTTGCAAAAACGGGATGAAGCCCCTCATAAGCCACCACAAGTTGTTGACTTAAACGCACCTCGATTGATTTTTTATATTCCGGCACATCGGGAGAGATAGGAGCCAATTCTTTTTTAGGAAAAATGCGTAAATGTTCAGCTAGAACGTAATAGTATTCATCCTTCCATTTATCATCACGCAATTTATACCAAAATTTTTGCGTTTCTTCATTGAATACTGTTTCTGCAATCCAATGGGTGGTTTGGTAATAGAGCCTGTAAATATGTTTGGCGTTTTCATTCGGATATTCGCGCGCGTCAGTGTAGGGAACTGTGATTTCTGCCAAACTGCCCTCTTTGGGATGTCTCTTTTGAGGACGATTTAGTCTTGTTTGCACGGGTTGGATTTCACCTGAGTAGGCGTAACCATCTTCGCCGATTTCATACCAAATACGATTATAGGCGGTTTTATCTTCGCTAATGGAGATGCCCGTTATGGGGAGGATGATGTCTTTCCAGTATTCTTTGGTCGGTACCGAGTCGAAGCCGGGTCTCTCGAAGAGTTGAATGCTTTTTGCCGTAACTCTGCCTTTTTGGTCTGCAAACAAGCCGGATGCCGCGCGCGTCGCGGTCGCGTTCCATCCCAAAGCGGTTGTTAGGCTTAATCCTGCTAGTTTTAGAAAGTCGCGCCGAGTTAGAGAATCTGAAGAAGACATTTTAGTAGTGGATGTAGACCAGTGTCCCCATGGGAGAGAAATTATAGAGCCATTCGGCTTCGCTACTGCGCATATTAACACAGCCATGACTCATGGGCGTACCAAAATTATTGTGCCAATAAGTGCCGTGAATGCCGTAATCGCCGTAAAAATACATGGTGTAAGGTACGTTGGTGAGATAATAGCCGGGACCCGACATGGTGGTAGAAACATATTTGAGATAAACGTTAAAATACCCCGTTACAGTGGGCGTTTGCCACATACCGGTTGAAACTACAAAAGAATTCATGAGGGTATTGCCCGCGTAGGCGTAGAGCCGTTGTTGGGTTAGGTTCACTTCTATCCAATGTTCGCCACCTTCAACGGGGGGGGGCGAGGTGGGCGCGGGTCTTGGGGTATTGGTTGGGTAAAAGGTATTGGTCGGAAGTGGCGTATTTGTGATGGTGGGCGTATTGGTAATTGTGGGCGTAAATGTTGGCGTAGGCGTGAACGTAAAGGTTTGCGTAGGGGTAAAAGAGGGAGTGGGGGTAATGGTGGGGGTGAATGTGCGGGTAGGCGTAGAAGTGAGCGAGGGGGTATAGGTCGGTTTGGCAATTGTTCCCTGCGCCCAATGTTGAGGAGTAAGCGAGGCGGTTGCAGTGGGGGCGTTGCTAAAAAGTGCCTTTGCTGTAGAAATGTTGAAGGCTAAAAAGGAAATCCCAATCAGGCAGATTAATAGAAAGGTCCCACCTAAATACAAAGGGAGACGATTTTTCTTTTTGGGGGAGACCTCCGCCTGTTTCGCGCGTGCTTGCCCCCGAGGCGAAGCGGAGCGGGGTAGATTTTGGCTTGGGGCGCGTTGCGGGGAGTTTTTTTCTTGCGGAGGCAATTTTCGTTTTGCCCAAACCATCCCTTTTTGGGCGCGTGAACTATTTGGGTTAATTTGCAATGCCTTTTGCAAAAATTTGATGCTTGTCTCCGGTTTTGAGACTGCCGCAAGAATCAACCAAGAATCTTCGGTTTTGGGGTCTAGCTTTGCGGCGCGTTTCGCCCAAGCATACGCAGACCTTTTGTCACCTGCTTTTAAGGCTACGCGTGCTTTTTTTATAGCTTCATTTGCTTGGGTTTGTTTATTGCTCATTTTTCAATTCTTGATTTTGTCGTTACTTCGTTGTTAATAATCGCCTAGAAATTATTTCCTGAATGCTCCCACATCTCACCACTGAATATCTACCGGTGTCCCAATATCAACCCAATCATAGAGCAATTGGGCTTCATAGGAACCGAGAACAATACAACCGTAAGAAATAGGTGTTCCCAAATACCCAGCCCACAGCGTTGCCCCGTTCGACATGATGGGTAAAGCGTGGATGCCGTTTTGCATCGTCCCCGCCCAATAAATGCCGAGCCAATAGGGCATCCAAATGTCCCAAGTGGAGCCATACGCGCTAGGGATTTTGTTAAGAATGCTGAAACTTCCGGTTGCGGTCGCGTTATTCATTCCGGTAGAGGCGACAAAGCTAAAAACGAGCGTATCACCTTCATAAGCGTAAAGATGTTGCTCAGAAATATCTATAAGAATATATTGCCACCCGTCATAGCTATATTCTTCCTCTTCATAAACATCTTCCTCCTCCGGTATTTCTGTGGGACGCGCTGTCTCAGTTGGAAGAGGTGTCTCGGTGGACGTATTGATTGGGGTTAAAGTCGGTGTAAATGTCGCGGTCGGAGAGGGAGTATAAGTGGGTTTGCTAATTTCCGCTTCTCCCCAATGTTCTTGACTAAATGTAGCAGTGGATGTGGCTTTCATCGCCGCCGCAAAAGTAGAGATACGCGGCGTTAACGCCCAAACCATTGAAACCAAAAGGATTGTTATTAATAAAGCGGGCAAAGGTTGCTTTTTTCTACGCGATTTTTTTTGCAAAGCGACTGTTTTATTCGGTTGAGTCTCCTCCACAGGTTGGGCGGTGGGGAGCAGAATGCCCACCGGTGCAGGTTTTCTTTCAGTTACGCGAGTAGGTTGAGTTCTCTCTACTTCTTCTGCGTGGGAAGCTATCGCAGATTCTTTCTGCGAATTCAGCTTCTTCTCTGCCCAAATCAGCCCTTTCTGAGCCCGCGCGCTTTGCGGATTAATCGCTAACGCGCGCGCTAAATAATGAATACTAAGTTGGGGGCGAGAAGATGCCGCTAAAAGCAACCACGCATCTTCGGAATCCGGTGCCAGCGACACGGCTTTTTCCGCCCAACGATGCGCAATATCTTTATCTCCCTTCTGCAGGGCAATGCGAGATCGTTTAATGGCTTCTTTAGCTGTAAGCGTTTTTTTTTTACTCATGGCGAATTAGTCGGCACAGACGTAGGGAGAATACTCTCGTTATTTACAAAACATTCGATGCCTTGCACAATTCCCTCCGCAATCAATTCAGGGTTTCGGGTCAAAATATCTCGGTCAAGATTCATGAACCCCGTTTCGATAATCGCGGCAATGGTTGTATTGCTAATCTCAGAAAAGGCATGATACTCACGCATATCCGAGGTGATACTGCCGGAATGAAATGGCAAGCCAGTTACTCTCCCGTAACGGTCACGCAAACATCCGGTCAAGCGCGCCGCGCGGTTGAGGTCTCGCGTATCCATCGCGGCAGAGAGCTTAAATCCAGTCGCATTTTCATCAATATAAGCACAAGAATCATTATGAATGGAAACCAAAGCCACCGCGCTATATCCATCCAAGCGTGGGTCAAACTCTTTCAACAAATCAACTTGAAAACCACTCTGCGTTAATTTCTGCTGAACAAGAGTCGCAATCCTTAAATTCAATTCGGCTTCTGTTAAAGTCACCGCTCCATTACCATCAAGGCAAACCGCACCGGAATCATACCCCCAATGCCCCGCAACAATCCCAATATGTAATTGCGGATACTCCCCCCCGCTCGCCGTAGCGATTCCCTCGGGTTGGGCGGTGAGCATTAGAGCCATTTTTTCAGAAAAATTACCTGAAAAAACTCCGCGCGGTGTCCACGCCGTAAAAAGTGTTGCCACCAAAAAAGAAACACCCAAAACCATAGAAAATATGCGCAACAAAAAATTGTTTCGTTCTCTTAATCGGCGAACACCTTTCTCACTCAAAGTTTTTACTCCTAAGATGTAGTTGC
>CAZERH010000156.1:4918-5321 GCA_964515535.1 uncultured Anaerolineaceae bacterium | reverse complement strand
AAGCCCGCAGGGAGAAGGAAGCTGACATAATTACCGCGGCATACAATCTGGAAGCTGAACGGGAAATAGCCAATAAACGCGCTGAAACACAAAGCGAACTAACTTATACGCAGTCTGAGCAATTTAAAAACACTAAATATATCAAAGAGGCTTTGGCTTTACGTGCATATCAGGCTCTTAGTGGAATAGCTACCAAAGAAAAACATTCTCGCGAGGTATTGGTGATGCTTCAGAACCTACATCGCTGGTTGCTTAATCAGCGCAAAGATTTTGAGAAAAAAAGCGGAGCTCATTGGGTAGGCAAACCTCCCTCGAAACCTAAAGGTTAGTCAAATTTCTCCCCCTAAAGGTGTGTTGGCTTGTTCTTGTTGCATCAAAAAGAGGCTCAACTAGACTGATTGAA
>CAZERH010000156.1:0-4908 GCA_964515535.1 uncultured Anaerolineaceae bacterium | reverse complement strand
GTTTTCAGACATTTTTGTCACTTAGAAAAGAGAAACTATGGCAAACAGACAAAAACATCTTTCGATATTAATACGTGTAGAAGAGTATATATATCACGAAAAGTGGTGGTGGTTACGCTTGTTGGTAACGATTTTTATCTTTTTAGGAATAGTATTCTCCCAAACGAAAAATAGTATAGTAGCAACGTGCACGTCCTTTTCATCTTCTCAGAGAAACAGCTCTTATATTGCCTTTCCGGAGGGTGTCCTCTTCAGTCGCCCCAACTTATCTATCATCAAAAACAACAAAGATACTGGTGTTTGTGGTTCTTTTGGCATGTTTACTTATCCACTTACAGTGAAAAACATCGGTCATACAGATGCTGTTAATGAAACAATTATCTATAATTTTCCTTCTGACCTTATATCCTATACATGGAGTTGCTCGAACTCATCTCCAACAACAGCTTGTGCTCAAGGCACTTTTTCTACAAATATAAACGACACTATTACAATTCCTGTTGGAGAAAGTATTACATATACGGTGGAAGTTTTTACTATGAGCATGAGCGGCATACTCTTACAAGTTTTTAGATATTCGCTTGCCCCTTTTGCGGCTTTGCTTGGAGCCTTCATGCTAGGTGCGCACTATATTGATGATATTTATAATTTGAAAAATTATCGTTCCGCTCTATTTTATTTGTGGGCAACTATCTTTAATGGTAAGAGTACGCGCTTTTTTTCTGGCATTATAGCATTCGCTCCCTCTATGTTAATAATTCTATTCACACTATCCTATTTAGATCTTCCTATTGAACTTTCCCCTATAAACGTGCTATTTTTCCTTATATTCAGCATAATGGGAGGATTAGTCATTGGGTTTTTATTTGGCAAAAGCTTTCTACCGGAAATGACTATCTCGGAAGGAAAAAAAGACTTCGATACAGGTTCAAAAGCTATTGATGTTATAGGTGGTTCTGGTTGGGTGTATGTTGAGCCTAGCAATGCCATTCTCCTTGAGCGCATAGATAGCCCCTCGGATATTTTTGGTGCAGGGCGGTATTTCCTCCCTCGCTCTCAACGAGTTAAAGATATTTTTAGCCTGAAAGACCAACACGCTCCTCCAAGAGATTTAGTAGCTCACTCTCTTGATGGGATAAAAGTTACAGTTAAAAACTTTCAATTTCGCTACCGCTTACACACAGGAAAAGATAAGGTAACAAAACGAACCCAATCATCCCCTTATCCTTTTTCCGTAGAGGCGGTTAGAAAGGTAGCGTATGAGCGAAATGTCACTGTATCTGGTGAATTAGCCAGTTTGGAAAACGTGATTCAATTTGGTTTCGATGGAGTTGTCCTAAGCTATATACGGGAAAATAAGTTAGGGGACATCCTCGCTCCTAAACAAGAACCTCACAAAAAATTTGACGAGGAAATCAATTCGGCGAAAACAAGAGACACCATAAAAAATAAAGGTGCTGAATTGCTTTGGCATGACACTGGGTATTTCGAAGTGGAAGATAGTATAGATGAAGAAAAGATAATTACTTGGTTAGCAAAAATAACGGGGAGAGCAGATATTATTCGTGCGCAAGGACGAGCCGAGGTTATTGCACACAAAGAGCGCGCACATGCAGAGGGGCAGGTGGCTATCCTTCATGGTATCACGCAAGCCTTGGAATCGGCTGGTTTGCCAGACAATCTTGATGAAAATCTATGGAATATCGTTATTTCTCAGTCATCCCAAATTCTTGAAACCATGAATAAAGCTTCTCAAAATAATCCTGTTGATAGACCGGAGAATAAAAATGAACCAGAAGGTTAATATCGATAACTGGATAACTTATGTTCGCGAAGAATGGCTCCTTGCTGTGGGTAAGGAAACATCACTTGTGCATTCATCTGAAATTATCGTTAAGAAAATGCAAGATGCAATACAAGAAGGCGATTCTAGCAAGGTATGGTATCTCATAGAGCGTCTTAAAAAAATATGTGATTTGCAACGACGTGGAGATGAAAATAATCGAAGAGTCGAAAGAGCGGAAACTCTTTTAGAATGTGGCATTGCCGCTTATAAAGTAGGCGATCTCGACGAGGCTATTTTGCTTCTTGATGAATCGGCAGGAGGGTATACTAGTGACGCCCATTTCAGAGCAGTTGCAATATGGATTAGAAGCTGTATTCAATGGTTACTCCCGTCTCGTATAGAAAACGCCATTTCAGGTTGGGAGCGAAGTCGCGGATTATTTGAAAGACTTCAATCCCAATCATCATCAGTACAGGCTAAGTGGTATCAGGAGCGAATAGCTGAAATGCGAGAAGCCATAGATAGAGCAACTGAGGAAGATGGACCTTTGCCTTATGAGGAGACGCAAAACGAAACAGCATCCCGAAGGAAACGAGCAAACGAAAATCACGCTGTCTTACGCATGTACCCTGTTTATGGACAAATTCCGGCGGGGAAACCGCTAACCATCGACACGTCAACGGGATGGTTAGACATTGATGAAGTCGTTTTAAATGATGAACAATACAGAATTGGCAACCTAAGAAACGATGAACAAATAATTCACTTACAAAACAGCTATAGATACTATTTGTTGGAAGTAACTGGGAATAGCATGAATTCTGCCACCCCTATCCCTATAGAGGATAAAGATTTTGTTCTATTGCGAGAGCAAAACACCGCAAATAATCAAGATATTGTAGCTGTTGAAATTGTAGGGAGTGATGACAGAGCAACGCTTAAACGATATTACGAGAAAGACGGAAAAGTTTTTTTGCGTCCCGAAAGTGATGACAGAAGTTTTATGTCAATTGATATTGAACGAGAGTTGACGGATTTAGATAATGATTTTTTCATTAGGGGATTAGCAATTGCTGTTTTTAAGAAAATCGTTGATTGACGACACATACCCCGCCTCAAAAAACATAACCATTGGTCAACATATCTCTCCGAGATGACGATGCATGCACCTGAAAGGGAACTTGCTTTCGTTCCTCTAACATCGCTTTGGGGAGTGACGCCTACTGCTTAATCGGACGCGTCTGATGCTGGGGTGCGCTCAATCAAAGACGAAGATGTTTCCTCCATCGTCTTTAATTTCGTCAAGACAAAGCTATAGCTCACAATCCATAAAGGCAATCCTGTAATCATTAATCTATCTCCCTGATCGGCTGAGACCCCTGTCGCTAAAGTTTGGATTAGAAAGGTGAGGTAAAGAATCCAGATTGCTTCCCATTTGCCTTTGCGATTAAAAAATAACATATAGCCCATTAGCGGCAACATGAGCAGATGCAGATATAGATGCCATTTATTGAGTGTCATAATGGCAATATCCATTGGATTATCTTTGCCTATGATGATATAAGAATCGGCTAATAAGGATTCTTTAACGAGGTTGTTAGCGTAAACAGAGAACGTGATTTTCTTGTTGTTGAGGAGATAGGCTACCTCCTCTTCCCGCGACCAAGTTTCCACAACGGAGGCAACTTCATGCAAGTCCGATACGCCCTCTGCTTGGGCGTAGACGCGCGTTAGTGTCCAGTATTTAAGAGTTTCTCCCGCCACATCCGAGATAATCGCATATCCTAAAATTTGCCAAGTGAGCAGAAGTTGAATCCAGAGGGGAATTAGTGCAATGGCAATTTTCCCCCAGAAGCGTAAAGTCCGCCATTTTTGGAAGGATTTGATTAAGATATATATTAAAAGAATTCCGAGTTGAATCTGGTAAGTTGGTTTTGTGACTAGCAGGAGGCTCATTAGGAAAATTAGCCAATAATCTTTTTGCTCGTTTTTAGAAAATATGAAAAATGCCAAAATAGACAAAAGCAGGATATTGAAAATCTCTGTCAAGCCATGAAAAGTGAGTGCGATGGGAGAAGGGTGCGTCCAAAAGAGAACGGTGGCAAGGAGGGCAAGCCAAATTTTGCCCGTAGCTCGAATGATAGCGAGGAAAATAAAAACGATTGATGCCAGCCAAAAGAAGAATTGCAGGCTCCAAAGTGAATAGTCCGGGTCAATGGGGGTAAAGTTTCGCAACGTGCCAACAATGAAGGGATAGAGCCACGGGCGGCGATATAGAACAGTTTCTTCTTCTGTGTTGCCGAAAAAACTATCGCCTGTGTCTCGATAATCGCGCGCATCGGATGCCCACCAGATATGATTATCCATGCGATCGGATTCGAAGCCGATATGTGTGTTTTCGGCAAAGGTTTGGGGGATTGCCCAAGCGAAATAATAGAAGGTTGCCACGATGAGTGTGATTCCTAAGGCGACTAGAAGATGGCGGTTTTCTTTTATTTTTTTCCCGATTTGGCTGATTTTCGTTTTCATTCGTTCTCCGAAAAAGTTTTTTTAATTTGATGATTTATCTGACCATCGGGCGTTTTGACTTGTCCCTCCAAGTTGCTCTCTTTTTCTACTTTAATAGCCTTTTTCTTTTCCGCATCTGCAAATAACTTATTTCTCTTCTTTTGTATAGATTCGACCCCCGCACCATTTAGTGCGAGATAAATCTCGTGCCATTCATCTCCGACAATACGAAAATCTAAGAAAACGTGTCGCTGATAGGCGTTAAGCTCAACATACAGTCCCTTTTCTGCTAATTCTGCAATTGAGCGGATATATTCTAAATCGGTCACCAGATCTCTAAAGATGACGTAGCCTTCTTTCCCCGCTAAATCCAGCCCTTCAACCAATGTGCGCTTAACAAGATATTCATCGCCGCCGGCTTTGACTGCAAAAGACGTAGATTCTTTAATCCAGCCCCGCGTATCGCCAAATTTATTATGGTAGATAATTAATGCGGCTTGCTCTGAGCCTGTTGAAGGGTTACCGGCGCGATTTGAGTAGGCGAAAACGTCTTCTACAACGCGCCCTTCGGGGTTGAAAAAATGATAGAGGAGGAAGTTGTTTACATCTGCGAA
>CAZERH010000155.1:0-5336 GCA_964515535.1 uncultured Anaerolineaceae bacterium | reverse complement strand
ACAAGTATTTTGTCCGTCGAAGGGCAGATTCTCATCGTTTTGGTGCGACGCACTTTAAAAGCGAAAGTCCTAAAAAGAATGTGTCCTCTTCTTGAAGGTGAATATCGTCAGTTTTTGGCTTTCAAATGTACTTTTTTCTTATAGCGGTATATGTTTTATAAATGTTTTGTGCTAAACTTCACCAGCGAGAGACGCGTAAAAAAATCACATAGGAGAGGGTGCTGATTTTTAAAAATGCCTATCGCAAAAAAAAAGAAGATGAACCGGGAGTAAGCTAAAACGCGTGCGAATCGGCTTTTTATCCAGCTAAAAAGGAGTAAAAATTATGATTATCGGTATCCCTAAAGAAAGACGTCCAAACGAGCATAGGGTTGGTCTGTCTCCTGCCGGTGTTCGGCTTCTCACGGAGCGCGGACATACCTGTTTTGTTGAAGATCAGGCGGGGAGGTGGGCTGGATTTCGCAATATCAAATATGAAAGAGCCGGAGCGCAAATTGCGTTTTCGGCAGAAGAAGTTTTCGGTAGAGCAGATTTGCTTCTGAAAATGGCACGCCCGATGATGGAAGAAATGGAGTGGTTGCGACCTAATTCTGCCTTTGCGGCTTTCCTGCATCTTGCCTCGGCTCGAAAAGATAAGCTAGATCTTTTGATGGAGAAAGAAATTACCGCAATTGCTTATGAGCAAATTCAAGAAGCAGATAAAACTCGTCCGGTTTTGCGCCCGTTGAGCCAAATTGGCGGGGTGATGGCGGCGCAAACAGCCGCGAGACTTTTGCAAAACAAATGGGGAGGGCGGGGAATTTTGCTAGGCATGATTCCCGGCGTGCCACCGGCAGAGGTGGTTATTTTAGGTGCAGGCGTGGTGGGGACTTATGCGGCGCGTGCTTTTCAAGGCTTGGGTGCGCATGTCACCTTGTTAGATAATGATATGAGCGCATTGCAGGCGGTTGGCGAAAAACTTTGCGGTGTGGTGACTATGGTTTCTACCCCGCGAAATATCGAACGTGCTACCGCTTATGCAGATGTGGTTGTCGGCGCGGTGCTGGTTTCCGGTGAACGTAGCCCCATTTTGGTAACGAGAGCGATGGTGAGAGCGATGAAACCCCGCTCGGTAATTATTGATGTGAGTATTGATCAGGGAGGTTGTTTTGAGACTTCTCGCCCGACTACGCACGATAACCCCGTCTATATTGAAGAAGAGGTGACGCATTATTGTGTCCCTAATTTATCGGGAGTAGTTGCTCGAACAGCTACTCATGCTTTTGTAAATGCGGCAATGCCATATATTATCGAATTGGCAGATAGTGGAATGGCACAGGCTATAGAGAATAATCCTGCCATTTCTTTAGGAACGCGCTTTTATCTGGGCAAACCGCACAATTATAAAAAGTAGGAAATTATGGATTGGAAAACACGTTATAAAGATTGTATTCTTAGCGCAGAAGATGCTATAGAAATGGTGGAATCGGGCAATCGTCTTTTTTTGACGGGAAATGTTTCTGTTCCCTATAAATTGTTGGATGCTTTAGTAAAAAAAGCACCTAAGTTGAAGGATGTAGAAATTGTTCAAGCATTAACCGTAGGCGCGCCTGCCTATGTTGGACCGGAAATGGAGGGGCATTTGCGCGTAAATACCATGTTCATTAGTGGCAATATCCGTTCTGCGGTACAGAGCGGGCGAGCAGATTTTACGCCGGTGCTTCTTTCTGAATTTCCTTTACTCTTCAAAAAAGGCTATTTACCTCTTGATATTGCCCTGATTCACGTCTCGCTCCCGGACGAACATGGTTTTTGCAGTTTGGGCGTGGAGGTGGGATTGACCAAAACTGCCGCCGAATCTGCCAAAATCATCATAGCGGAGGTCAACGAGCAGATGCCGCGTACTTTGGGCGATGCTTTTATTCATGTGAGTCGTTTAAATCATATTGTGCCGGTTGATTACGAAATCCCTGAAATGTCTATGAGTGATGGCAAACCTTCCCCCGCAATAGAAAAAATGGCGGCGTACATCGCAGATTTAATTCCTAATGGTGCAACCATGCAAATGGGAATTGGCGCGGTGCCGGATGCTGTTTTGAAATATCTCTACGAAAAAAAGGATTTGGGCGTTCACACCGAACTTTTCTCGGATGGCGTGATAGACCTTGTGGAGGCGGGCGTATTAACTAACGCCGCCAAAACCCTCCATGAGGGCAAAATTTTAGCCGGATTTATCATTGGCTCGAAGCGTCTTTATAATTGGGTGAACGATAACCCTATTATTGAGATGCGTCGCACCGAATACGTAAATGACCCCTTTGTTATTGCTAAAAACGATAAAATGGTCGCCATTAATTCTGCTATCGAAGTGGATTTAACCGGACAGGTTTGTGCCGACAGTATTGGTCCTAAACTTTATAGCGGTGTTGGCGGTCAACTCGATTTTATTTATGGTGCATCCCGATCAAAGGGCGGCGTGCCGATTATCGCCCTCCCCAGCGATACAACCACGCGCACGGGAAAACGCTTCACTCGCATTGTGGGTATGTTGAAACATGGAGCCGGGGTTGTCACCACGCGTAACCACGTCCGCTATGTGGTCACGGAATATGGCGTAGCAGATTTATACGGAAAAACGATTCGCGAGCGCGCTCAAGCCCTCATTGGCATTGCCCACCCCGATTTTCGAGCCGACTTGAAAAAGCAAGCGCGAGAATTAAATTATTTCTAGCGAAACACGAACACACTTTTTTAGAATACTGCCGAAACGAGAAAGGTAATTGCTCAAAATGTTGGGTGGTTGATTATTGTGTAATATATTTTACGCGCAGGGGCGGACGGCCGTTCGCCCCTGCGCGTAAAAGCTATCGTTTATGAAAAGATCCCGTTCCCTTAAAGAGAACGGGGTCTTCTATTTTGGTGTATGTTTAGAACGCACGGGGGTAGGCTGATTTATTTGAAAACTTCCCCTAACGCCTGTGCCGTATAGGGTTTCAAAACCACATCTTTTACACCGGCTTGAAGGTACTTGGTGATATTTTCTACGCTCGGTGTGGCGGATAGGACTAGCGTTTTCTCACCCAATTTTTCTAAAGTGGGAAGCGTTTCATCGGCAAGGCTTTCATCGAGGAGAAGTATCTTGGTGTTGGAATCGAATTTGTTGCTCACATTTTTGCCAGCGTCTTCAAGTGCACTTTTGGCAAAATCCGCCCATTCACCGGCGGGGGCGATGAGAGCGATATTTTGAGGGGCATTGCTCAAATCCGCTTTGGGGAGAGAGGTGACAGCGGGCAATTCTATGGTGAAAGTAGTTCCTTTTTCGGGGACGCTTTCTACGCTGATACTACCATTTAGCTGAGACATAATATGCAAACAAGCCGCCAAGCCCATTCCCTTGAATCCTTCCCCTTTTGTGCTAAAGAAGGATGCCCAAATTTTATCTTGCATCTCTTTGGGGATGCCGATTCCATCATCAGTGATGCGTGTAGTCACAAAGCCGGTGGTTTCGGAGGGCATTGTTTCAATGGTGATATGTTTTGCACCCGACTCTTCGGCATTTTTGAGCAAATTGCCGAAGGCGCGTACCAACTGTACACTATCGCCAAAAGCGAGCGGAGCGGAGGGGGCGGGATTAACGGTCAATTTTTCAGACTGCAAATCGTTTTGATGAGCGGAAGCAAGCCAAATATCCGTGAGCATCACGGGGCGGGGAGCGGTCTCACGTGCGGGTCCCAGCAAGGCTTCTTTTACATCCATAATCAGTTTGGCAGATTCGTCTATCATCTCCAAATCTTCTTTGAGAGATTCTATATCCGGTTTCGCTTCGTTCAAATCTTCCATCATTCGGGTTGCGGCGGTGGTGATGGGGAGGGCTTTATTGCCAATCCAATGAATGGCTTCGGTGGTTGCGCCGGAGAGGGCCTCAAAGGTTTTGGTGCGGAGAAGTTCGGCGTGAGCGCGCTCTAATTCTTCGAGCAAATTCGCGTTGTTGATGGCTATCGCAAGATGGTCTGCCATGGTTTGCAGGGTTTGAATATCATCATCGCTGAAGGCGTTGCCTATTTCACTTTGCACGGTGACTGCGCCGAGACATTTTGCGCCGGTGCAGAGTGGCAATGCCATTTCGGAGCGCGTATCGGGCAAAAGCGGATTGCGGAAAAAAGCATCTTCGCCCTCAACATCGAGAGAAATGCGGGCAATGCGCTCACGCGCCGCCATGCCAATCATCGAGTTGCCGCCTAATTTGAGTTTGTGGTTTTGCGCAATCATCGCTTCGCCGGCTTCACCGCGTCCGGCGCGAAGAACGGCGTATTCTTTATTTTCGTCAATCAGAAAAACGCCCGCATAATAGAAATTATAGGCTTCGCAAATAATATCGACTGTTTTGGGGAGGAGTTTGTCCAAATCCAGGATAGACGCGACCCCGCGCCCGACTTCGTTCGCCGCGTTTAAGAGACGCGCGCGACGTTGGGCTTGCGCCAGCAAAACCTGCTTTTCCGCGTGCTGATTGGCATTGTCGATGGCAATTGCGAGTTGGTCTGCCATACCTTGCAGGGTGGATATATCTTCATCGCTAAAGGCGGCTTCTTCTTTGCTTTGAACAGTGACCGCACCTAAAACGCTAGTTCCCACTGTAAGCGGAAGTGCCATCTCAGAGTGAGTTTCAGGTAAATGCGGGTTACTAAAGAAAATAGCTTCTTCGCCGACATCCAGCGCAATGCGGGCATGTTGTGAGCTAATGGATGCGCCAATCATGGAGTTCCCGCCCACTTTAAGTTTGTGGTTTTCGGCGAGCATGGCTTTGCCAGCTTCGCCGCGTCCGGCTTTTAGCACGGCGTATTCATTTTTATCATCAAGCAAGAAAACACCTGCGTAATAAAAATCGAATTCATCACAGATAATATCAACAGTTTGTTGTAATAATTTCTGCGGGTCAAGAATAGAGGCGATATTATTTGCCACGCGCACAGTTGCGCCGAGTAATTTTGCCTGTCTTTCGGTTGAGGTCATTTGTAGTCTCCGTAAATTTTACTTCTAGGGTAGCGTGATGTGTTTTTTTTACGTAACACGAAATAGTTTTTTCTTTTATCCTAAAATCTCGTTAATCAAATCAACAAGTCCCTGTTCACGTCCCTTTACAAAATAGCTTCGTGCGCCGCGTTGAACAGCTTCTTTTGCCGTATCTACTTCGTCATAAGCGGTAAGAACAATTGCAAGTAAATCGGGGTTTATTTCGCGCAGTTTTGAGAGCAACTCTAATCCTGCCGAGTGCACAGGAACACCCTCAAAGTTGGGCATATTTAAATCAAGCAGAGCCATGTCGATGGGTGCATCGGTCTTTTCGGCGGCTTCAAAGG
>CAZERH010000154.1:0-5340 GCA_964515535.1 uncultured Anaerolineaceae bacterium | reverse complement strand
GAACCCGGATGCGTATATCCTCGGTGAAATCTGGGAAGTAGATCCGCACTGGGTAGACGAGAATCACTTCGACGGGCTAATGCACTACCCCGTCCGCGACGCGTTGATAAAGACCCTCAATAGTCAAATCAACGCCACTCAATTCGGAGACAAGGTCGAATCGCTTTTTACAGCCTATCCGCAAGAAAATGTGCGGGCGATGTATGTCCCGCTTGGGTCACACGATACCAAACGAATCCATCATAAATTAAAGGGGAATCTCGATAAAATCAAACTCGCGTTTCTCTTTCAATTTGCCTACCCGGGTGCGCCCGCCGTCTACTACGGCGATGAAGTTGGCTTGGATGGCAGTAAAGACCCCGATTCTCGGCGAGCTTTCCCGTGGGACAAGCGTGAGTGGAAAGGCGATTTGCGCGAGTGGGTGCAAGAGCTAATCGGCTTAAGAAAACGCGTTCCTGCCATGCGGCGCGGAGAATATATCCGCTTATTGGCGGAGGAGAAAACTTACGCCTTTGCGCGCAAATTGGGCACAGAAAAAGTGATTGTGGCGATGAATCTCTCCGAAAATACCGAAACCTTGCGAATCCCTGTGAGCAACTTGCTGAGAGATGGCGAGGAACTGCGCTCTTTGCTGAACCATGAAAAATTCGGCGTGAGAGAGGGTTTTATTGAGTTGAAACTCGCGGCATGGAGCGGGGTTTGGTTAAAATAAAAAGCGACATAAATGTCGCACTACGAGGGTATGTCGCCCGCACACCTATGAACAAAAAAGCTGACGACTGAAATCGTTACCACAAAGGAAAATACTATGTCTCAATTTTCTACCTTTAACGAACCGCAATCTTTGGGCTTTGATTCTCTGGATGCGTTGATTGAATCCATGCTGAAAATGGACGATGATTTGCTCGCCAGCGCAGGGACGCGCGTGGTCATCAGCCGCGGAAATCCCAATGCAAAAATTTTGCTGGTCGGCGAGGCACCGGGTCCGCAAGAAAATATACAAGGTGTCCCCTTTGTGGGACGCGCCGGGCAATTATTGGATAAAATTTTCGCCGCTGTGGATTTTGAGACGAATCGGGATGTGTACATCACCAACTCCGTTTTTCGGATGCCGCCGGGGGAGAACGGGAAAAATTTCCGCAAGCCAACTAACGCAGAAATCGAGTATTACCGCCCCTATACTTTTGAAATTATCCGTTTGATGAAGGCTCCAATTGTTTTGTTGATGGGGAATGTGGCATGCCAAGCCATTTTAGGGCAAACGGGCATTACACGTTTGCGCGGCAAGTGGATTGAGAAGGAAGGCTATGCCATTATGCCGATTTTTCACCCTTCCTATTTGCTGAGGAATCCATCTAAAGCTCACGGCGCACCAAAATCGTTAATGTGGGATGATATTCGCGAGGTGCGGCGTAAATACGATTTGTTAAACGCGTAAGACGCGTTTTCGGCTTGAGTGCCACACCCAAGCCGAAAACACGCGAAAATCCCCTTTTAGTCACACAAAAAAGTTGACAGTCAGCCAATCCCCCTTATAATAGAGGGGCGGTGTTTAAAAACGCTGTTTTATTCGTGGCATAGAGAATGTCTTTGTGCCGTTATTCACCAAATCTCCATATTTTATGGAGGAGGAGAAAGAATGAAGAAAAGTAAAGTCCTGTATATTTTGTTTGCAATGGTATTACTTGCAAGCATGGTGTTGGTAGCGTGTAAACCTGCCGCGCCTGAAGCTCCTGCTGTTGAAGAAGAGGCTCCTGCCGCTGACGCTCCTGCCGCCGAAGAAGAGGCTCCTGCTGAAGATGCTCCCGCTGTTGAAGAAGAAGCACCAGTTGCTTTTGAAGGCAAAATGGTCGAAGCTCCCGACTGTGAATACGGTGGAAAGATTAAATCCATCGTAGCCGTAGACGAACTCACTGTTGAATTCGACATGTGTAGCCCCGACCCGGCATTCCCGCAGAAAGCCGCTTTTACTCCTTTCGGCATTTATCCGGAAGAATGGCTTGATGCCAACGCCAACGAAGCCAATCAAGAAACTTTGCTTCGCGCTCCCGTAGGCACCGGTCCCTTCGCTCTCGAAAACTGGGCAAGCGGCGAAAGCATCACCTTCAAAGCCTATGATGGCTATTGGGGTGACAAACCTGCTTACGATACTTTGGTTTTCCGCTGGGCAACCGAAGGTGCGCAACGCTTACTTGAGCTTCAATCCGGCACCGTTGATCAAATCACTAACCTTGGTGTTGACGATTACGAAACCGTGCAAGAAGACGACAATTTGGTTTTCATTCCTGTCGCCAACCCCAATATTCTTTATTTGGGTATGACCAACACATTTGAGCCTTTCGATGACGTAAAAGTCCGCCAAGCAGTTGCTATGGGCATTGACCGCCAACGCATTGTAGACAACTTCTACGCTGATGGCGCAACCGTTCCTACACACTTCACTCCTTGCAGTCTTCCCAACGGTTGTGTTGGTGACGATTGGTACGATTTCGATGCCGATGCGGCAAAAGCCCTCTTAGCTGAAGCCGGTTATCCCGATGGCTTTGAAACCACAATCTACTATCGCGATGTCTTCCGTGGCTATCTTCCTGAACCGGGGTTGGTTGCTGTTGAAATTCAAGCCCAATTGGAAGCAAACCTAGGCATTAAAGCGGATGTTGTTGTAATGGAATCCGGCGAATTCATTGACGAATCCACCAATGGTCGCTTGGAAGGTCTCTACCTCCTTGGTTGGGGTGCTGACTATCCTCACGTCACCAACTTCTTAGACTATCACTTCGCGGAGACCAACCCGCAATTCGGTGCTCCCTTCCCCGAAATCTATGAAGTATTGCAAGAGGCTTCCCGCATCGGCGATCCTGCCGAAGCTAAAGATCTCTATGTTCAAGCCAATAATGCCATCAAAGAATTAGTACCGATGGTTCCGATTGCCAACGGCGCATCTGCCTCTGCGGCTTTGACCACTGTTGAAAACGCCCACTTCCGCCCCTTCGGTGCACCGTTGATGGCAAAAGTTGATCCGGGCAAAGATACCTTCGTCTTCATGCAAAATGCTGAACCTATCAGCCTCTTCTGCCAAGACGAATCTGATGGCGAATCACTGGCTCCTTGCCAACAAATCGTAGAAACACTTTTAGCCTACGCAATTGACTCCGGCGATGTTGTCCCCGAGTTAGCCACCGGCTGTACCGCAAACGAAGATTCAACCGTTTGGACCTGCGACCTCCGCGAAGGCGTAACCTTCCATGATGGTTCCACCTTTGATGCCAACGATGTTGTTGCATCTTGGGCGGCTGGTATTGATGTTGCCGACGCAAATCATATTGGCAATACCGGTGCGTTCTCGTACTATAGCTACCTTTGGGATGGCTTGATGAACGCAGAAGAGTAAATCTTCAACGCACCATCTAGTTCGTAATTAAAATAATGCGAGGTGGTACGCGTTCGTCCCATCTCGCATTTGTTTTTCCTTATTCCATCAGGCTGGTTTGCTTATGACTCAATATACTATTCGCCGCATTTTATATTCAATCCCTGTTATTTTCGGGATTCTTCTTGTCACGTTCGTGATGGCACGTTCTATACCGGGGGAACCTTGCACAGCAATGCTTGGAGAAAAAGCTACTCCTGAAGTTTGCGAACGCTTCAACCACGAACAAGGCTTCGACAAACCCATCATTGTTCAATTTGGGATTTATATGAAAAACATTTTCGCCGGTGACTTTGGCGATTCCATTCGATACAGTCGTCCCGTTACCACCATTCTTTTAGAACGCCTCCCCACTACGATAGAACTTGGTCTTATTGCTCTCTTTCTTGCTGTACTTGTAGGTATCCCGGCCGGAATCATTTCTGCCGTTCGCCGCAACACTCTCATAGATGTTGGAGTCATGATCGGCGCAAATACAGGGGTCTCTATGCCCGTTTATTGGCTAGGCTTAGTACTCGCCTATGTTTTTGCCCTCCTTCTCAAAGATACCCCATTCTGGTTACCGCCCTCAGGACGCATTTCTGCAGGTGTATCCGCTGTTCCATTTTATGAAGTTTTTCAATGGAATGTGATTGAAGGTACGGCAAAATATACAATAATGGAATTTTTTGCTAACATGTACGTCTTTAACTCCATTATTACGAGAGACTGGGAAGTCTTAAACGATGTTGTCAAACATCTCATTCTACCTTCTGTTGCCTTAAGCACGATTCCACTTGCCATTATTGCTCGCATGACGCGCTCCAGTATGCTAGAAGTCTTGCGCCAAGACTATATCCGCACGGCGCGTGCAAAAGGACTGCTTGAACGTTTTGTCATCATGAAGCACGCCCTCCGAAATGCCCTCTTGCCCGTCATTACAATCATCGGCTTGCAAGTGGGGACACTCTTTGCAGGCGCGGTGCTCACCGAAACCATTTTTGGATTTGCAGGTGTCGGGCGAATGCTCTTTGAAGCCATTACAGCCCGCGACTTCCCCATCGTACAAGGATTTACAATCGTCATAGCGGTCGGCTATGTCGGCGTAAATCTATTAGTCGACCTCTCCTATGTCTTTATTGACCCCCGCATCAGGCTGGACTAAAACATGACTCAAAAAACGGAAAACAAACTCACCAGTCTCGCTGAAGGTATCGCAGATATCCAAGACGACAGCTACCAATCAGACAGTCTCTTCAAGCTCACCATGCGCCGAATTCTTCGGCAACGCTCGGCAGTCATCGGCGGCTCAATCCTTCTTTTTCTCATCCTTGTCGCCATTTTCGCCCCTGCCATCGCCCCTTTTGACCCCAATTTCGTTCTCATCGGGCATGAAGATATAAAAAGACGCTCAGACCCTTGTATTCACCTCTTAGGATGCGATCCCAGTGAACCACAACATATTCTCGGCACAGACGGCAATGTCCGCGATGTCTTTAGCCGCATCGTCTACGGCGCACGTGTCTCACTTATGGTTGGATTCACCACAGTTGGTTTCGCCATCATCATCGGCACTCTACTCGGCGCACTGGGCGGTTTTCTCGGCGGCTGGACAGATAACATCATCATGCGCATCATGGATGTTCTCCTCGCCTTTCCCTCGCTCCTCCTCGCCATCGCCATTGTTGCCGTGCTGGGGCATGGGTTACAAAACGCGCTCCTCGCCATCGCCATCGTGTCCATTCCCATTTACGCACGCGTCGTACGCGCCAGCGTCCTCTCTGTCAAGGAGCAGGAATTCGTCTCCGCTTCGCGTGCATTGGGGGGCAGTAAAATGCACATCCTTTTTAGGCGGATTTTGCCAAACGCGGTGCCGCCCCTCATCGTACAGGGGACTTTGGGAATCGCTACCGCAATCTTAGACGCGGCGG
>CAZERH010000153.1:3703-5346 GCA_964515535.1 uncultured Anaerolineaceae bacterium | reverse complement strand
AATAAGATAGTGAAAGGATACCATATATTGTCCCTGAGTTTTTCTGAGTTATCAAAAAAAACGGATGCGATTTTAAGCCACTTCTTTCTTCTCTATGTTAAAATGGGGGAGGTAAAAACACTCGTAATCCTGAGGCTACTTTTTATGAAACCAAGACGCGCACTTCTTTACACCCCCGGCGATTCTCGCCCGAAAATTGAGAAAGCCCTTTCCCTCGGTGCTGATTCCATTTGCATGGATATGGAAGATGGCACTGCCTATAATCGCAAAGAAAAAGCGCGTAAGACCATTGCTCTTGCGCTCAAGGAATTTGATTTTGGTAATTCTGAAAAGCTGATTCGCATCAACGGAATTGGGAGCGGATTAGAAAACGATGATATTGCCGAAACTTTGCCCTATCGTCCCGATGGCGTGGTTTTGCCAAAAGTCGAATCCTATGAGCAAATTCAATGGCTGAGTGAAAAAATTGAAGAGATGGAGCTTTCGCAGGGCTGGGAATTAAACCAAATCCGCATTTTGGCGGTTATCGAATCTGCTCAGGGATTTGTTAATTTGCGCGATATTGCAACACATCCCCGCTTGGACGCGCTCATTTTTGGGGCAGAAGATTATACTGCCAACATTGGCGCAACACGCACGCGCGGTGGGCAGGAGATTCTTTACGCCCGTAGCAAAATAATCCTACATGCCGCGGCAAATGATTTGCAAGCAATTGATGTTGTTTTTGTGAATTTCAAGGATACGGTCAATCTGAAAATCGATTCTTTGCTCGGCGCACAAATGGGATTTACGGGAAAGCAAATTATCCATCCCAACCAAGTTATACCCGTACAAGAAGCCTACTCTCCTTCTGCCGCAGAGATTGCTTACGCACAACGCTTGCTGTCCGCGTTTGCATCTGCTGAAGCGGAGGGGGCGGGCGCAATAGATTTTGGAGGGAAGATGATTGACATGCCCCTCGTGAAATCCGCACAGCTGGTGATAGAACGTGCTATCTTAGCGGGAAAAATTGAAGGTTGAAATGGAAGATGAACTATCGAAAGCGGAGATTCATGTCCGCGTTTGGGGACGTGTGCAGGGTGTTGGATTTCGCGCATTTGTGAGAGAGCAAGCGAATCTCTTTCGCGTGACCGGCTGGGTACGCAACGTGGGACGCGATCAGGTCGAAATGTGCGCCGAGGGGATGCGCGAATCTTTGGATAATTTTTTAGCGCAAGTCAAAAAAGGTCCTCGCGTGTCAAAAATTAGAGAATCTAAAGTTGAATGGAGAGAATTTAACGGGCGATTTGAGAAATTCGGGGTGCGTTGGTTTTGAAGGGTTGCCGAAAGTGTGACCACAATATAAACGCGCAAATTATGTCAGGTTTTTCTTTAACGCAAATTTCGCGAATAAATGCCAAACAGGAAGATTGGGGGTAGGAACAGAAATTGGTAGTGGCAAATTTTGACTGATGGCTTTTTTCATCCGTTGCTCTCTGCGCCGTCCTCGGCACAGACTTCTCATAAACACGCCGCCGAGGACGGCGGCTAGAGCAAGGTAAAAATATAAATCAGGTAATTTAAGAACTTCCGTAAGTTATTTGATGACCATTCCTTAGGAAAATCCTAATTTTTTCTCTTTTAACGAAGTATAACTTCCTTGC
>CAZERH010000153.1:0-3603 GCA_964515535.1 uncultured Anaerolineaceae bacterium | reverse complement strand
CATTCCTTAGGAAAATCCTAATTTTTTCTCTTTTAACGAAGTATAACTTCCTTGCCCGATGATGAGATGGTCGAGGACTTCGATGTCGAGCAATTTTCCGGCTTCACGCATGGCGCGGGTGATCGCCAAATCGTTGGGGCTAGGCTTGGGGTCTCCGCTGGGATGGTTGTGAACGGCGATTAACGCGGCGGCGTTTTTTCGCACGGCGGGGGTAAATATCTCGCCGACGCGCATTTGGGCGGAGTTTAATGATCCGTGCGCAACGGTGACAATATCTATGACGCTGTTGCGCGTGTTAAGCAAAATAACGCGCATTTCTTCCTTTTCTAATGCCCCCATTTCATATTGCACCAATGCCGCCGCGTTTGCAGGGCTGTTGATGGTGGGTCGCTCTTTAGGAAATTCCAACATTAAACGGCGACCAAGTTCAATAGCGGCTTTGATCTGCGCGGCTTTGGCTGTGCCAATTCCATGTTGAGCACAAAGCTCATCGAGGGTAGCGCGATGAAGTCCGCTTAATCCCCCCAAATTTTGCAGGAGACGTTGTCCCATTTGCACTGCGCTTTCTCCCGGCACCCCTACGCGTAATAAAATTGCGATAAGTTCCGAAGAGCTAAGGGCTTGCGCACCCAATTTGACAAGTCGTTCACGGGGGCGGTCACTTTTGGGGAGGTCGGCAATGCGATAGTTTGAGGACATAATTACTCGCTTTTACGAAAAATTTGTATTTCCGGATTGACAAAGGAGAGGGTAATTTGCGGTAAAAAGGGCGGAAGGGAGTAGGTGAACTCGCCAATCATTTCGTAGGCGGTTTCTCCAGCAAGAAGATGCTCAAAAAAGGCACATTCTACAGGGTTGGTTTTGTATATTGCCTGATTTTCACATCTGGCGTAGGTAAAACTATCTATTACTAGATAATCAGTATTTCGTTTGAGTAAACCGGCTTCACCTTCATTAAATTTTTTATAGGGTTTCCCTCGCCCGACTTCGGGGACTTTTTGCCCTTCAAATTTGATGAAGAAAATCGGATAGGAGTATTCCGCTTCGAAATGCTCCGGTGGTAATTCGGGCGGATACATTGTGTACTCCAGCCTCGTTCCTTTAGGCAGAGTAGCGATAAATTCACTTGCTTTAATTCTAGGGTCGTTTTGAAGTAAAAGCCTTACACTTAGTACGCGTAAGAAGGAGTAAAAGAGGATGCCCCCGAAAATTATTGGCAATAATACAGCATATTTTTTGTTCTCACCTTGGGTAATTTTGAGTTGCATTTTTTCAAGAAAGAGTGCTGTGAGAATGGCGAAAAAGGGCATTAACGGAATAAAGAAACGAGCCTGATAATTATAGGAAATCATAATCGGCAAATCAAAAATGATGATAGCTAGAATAATAATTCCTAATAGTTCTGTGGTTTCACTGTGTGCATATTTTTCTTTTGTTGCGGCAGAGTTTAATTTTCCCCAAAAACGATTCGTTTTTTTCAAAATCTTTATTAGAAAAACTTGCCAGAAAAAGTAAAGAAAAGCCACTAAAAAAAGAATGAAAATTGATGTGCTGAGCGCATTTTTTAGAATAGCCCATTGTCCCCAGAAACCGATTACGCTCTCAGATGTTTTCCCATAATTTGCATGGTGTGAGAGCGCAGGAATAACACGTTTGAAATAATATGACATCCATAACAGAGCTTTCGGCGTTCCGGATGCAAATCCGAGAAAGCTTAATATGATGCCGATAAAAAGTGTTTCAAAGCTATGTAGTTTTTCTTGAAAGAGGTTTTTCCCTTCCGTAAGCACAAATATCAATATCGGTAGAAGAATAAAAATGCCGCCGTTATATTTGCTCGAAGCCGCCAAGCCGACAGAGAAAAATGCCGCGTATAGCCAGCCTTTTTGCATCCGTTTTTTGTACAACACCAAAAAATAAACCGTTAGTGTCAGGAAAAAAACTAAGTAAAGGTCGTTATGAGCAAAGCGGGCATTAATGGCAAGGGTACTATTGGTTATTAGAAAAAGTGAAGCCAAAGAACTTGCCAATATCCCACCATTTAGTTCGCGGGTAATTTTATAAACAAGAAAAACAACACTTGCGCCCAATAATACCGAGACAAATCGCGCCCAACTATAAAGTTTACTCGCTACACCTAACGCAGAGGTTATTTTGCCCACGCCAAAAATTACATATTTGGGTAATGACGGGTAATCAAAATTGGTTGTGTCAAATTCCCAACGTCCCTCAAGTGCCTTTACAACGCGATGTATCAACTCGTCCGGATTGTGCATGGTGGCAAGTCCGGAGGTAGTTAACGCGATAAAAATCGCGACTAAAAGAAAAGGAATCCATTTTTCGTGTTTTTGGAAAAAAGCTGAATACTTCATTTTTTCTTATCTCATTTTTTACTGAACAGCATGCCATCATCCAAATAATAGGAGCGAATTTAGGATAAATATATTGGGGTTTTTCCAAAAGGAAGTTTATCACGCTCAGGGAATAACCGTCTTTGCATTATCAAAATAATGGTTAAGACGGGAGAATTTTCCTGTCAACGGATACAAAAAGTAACAACCATAAAGCTAGGCGTAATTCTATGCTGGCTTGAATAGCGTGTCTTGTTACTTCTAGTGCGTCCCCGTGCCACGCAAGATAAAAATGGGGGAAAAACAGGACTAAAAATCCGAAAAGCAACCAGAATTTGGGGTTATTCTTCAAGTCATAATTTATATTTTTGAATGTCACCAATACTAATAGGAGCAAAAACCACAGAGAATTAGGGAAGAAAACTCCGCCAAAGAGCCATGCCATAATCGGTTTATATTCTAACGGAGCGTACCCTTTAATCTGCTCAGGCGTTAGCAATATCTCGACATTTTCCCAAGGGGATTTCAACGTATAAATAGGATGCGTAAATAAAAATTGCACGTAAACTTTTTTTCCGGATGCGAGCATCCACTTTTCAGCATCATTCAGGTCTGGGCTATTAAAAAGAGCGAAATTATCATCATGGGCAAAATTTCCGCTTAGGGCGAGTAACTCCGGCGAAACAGGCATGTTTTTTTCTTCAAAAAAAGCCAAAAATTCTTCATTGGGCAAAATGCGATGCAAAACGATATTGGTCAGCGGATAAAGCCAGCGTTTCATCGTTAGCGTTTTTGAAATTTGTATATTTTGGTAACTAAAAATAATAAGCAGAATGCTAAGTATCCAATAAAAACGCTGAGTTTTATAGAAAATGCCAATAAGAGACAAAATCCCCGCGATGAGAAGGCTTAGGTAGATATTGGTCTCGCGCGTACCGATCCACCATGCGAAAAGAAAAATTAGCAAGATGAATTTTTGCCAACGCCATTTTTTCAACAGCATTAGCCACGTTGCGAGGATAAGTACCATCAGGGAGATAGAAAGCGATTCACTTTGAATGACATGATTCCATAATTGTACGGAGGAAGCTAAACTAAACCCTAAAACAAAGAAATAAGAGATGACCCTTAGCCAGCGATTATGAATAATTTGACTAAAAGCCCACGCCAGCATTATCCACGCGAAAAGCGAGAATAGTATTTGCGCCAAATCAATGTGAGCGGGAGATACGCCAACAAGTTTGTAAAAAAT
>CAZERH010000152.1:0-5407 GCA_964515535.1 uncultured Anaerolineaceae bacterium | reverse complement strand
CGCGTTTGGGTGTAGGACAATAAAAATAATACGTAGGGGCGGGTCTGAGACCCGCCTCTACGAAAAATCATGAAAATACTATCTATCTTCGGCACTCGTCCTGAAGCCATAAAAATGGCACCGGTTGTGCGCGAACTTGCAAAACACAAAGACATAGAATCTCTTGTTTGCGTAACCGCACAACACCGCGAAATGCTTGATCAGGTTTTGTCTCTTTTTGAGATAGAGCCAGATGTAGATTTGAACCTCATGCGTTCCAATCAATCTTTGGCACAAATTACCGCATCCGTTTTCACGCATCTTGACCCCGTTTTGGAGAAAATGAAACCGGATTGGGTTTTGGTGCAGGGCGACACGGCTACTGTTATGTCCGCCGCGTTGAATGCTTATTATAGGCACATTAAAGTCGGGCATGTGGAGGCAGGTCTACGGACGCATAATAAATGGGAGCCTTTTCCCGAGGAAATTAATCGGCGTGTGGCGGGTGTGGTAGCAGATTTGCATTTTGCGCCTACGCGTTGGTCGAAGCAAAATTTACTCAAAGAGGGTGTGGATGCCAAAATTGTGCACGTTACGGGGAATCCCGTTATTGACGCGTTGCAGTTTGTCGCCGCACAAAAAGTCCCCACAAGGGTAGCAAGTTTGTTATCCAAAATCGTACCGAAGCGACTCGTTTTGGTCACCGCGCATCGAAGAGAAAATTTCGGTCGTCCGCTGGAGCAGATTTGCATCGCCCTTAAGGAAATTGCTTCACGCGGAGATGTGCAAATTGTTTATCCCGTTCACCTTAATCCCCATGTGCAGGCACCCGTTTATCGCCTGCTGGGTGATGTGGAAAACATCACCCTTTTGGAGCCACTGGAGTATTTGCCGCTTGTCCATTTGATGAAAAATGCTGATTTGATTTTGACCGATTCCGGTGGAATTCAAGAGGAGGCTCCTGCTTTTGGTGTGCCGGTACTTGTTTTGCGTGAGGTGACTGAACGTCCGGAAGGTGTGCAGGCGGGGACTTTGAAATTGGTGGGGACTAATAAAGAGAAAATTGTGCGTGAGGCGAATTATTTGCTTAACGACTCCGTTGCACATGCCGCGATGGCGCAAGCGGTTAATCCTTTCGGGAATGGGGATGCGGCAGAAAAAATTGTGAATGTTTTATTAGGGTATGGCACGTGATTTTGAGAAAGTGCTAGGTTTTTGTAGGAATTTTTCAGTTATAATGCGTAGTACTTTCTTACTATGAATTTTTTGAGTATAATGACTATATGATGAAATTTGCGCGATATGTCTTTGGGTTGGCTGTTCTTTTGGGTCTGTTAGTGGCGGGCACTGCTCAGGCACAGGGGACATCTTCGTATTTCTTTGACGAAACTAGGCATAACGTGCAAGGGAGTTTTTGGCGTTACTATCAGGGCGTTAAAGATGCTGAGACAATTTTTGGGTATCCGATTACAGAAGAATTTATTAATAATGAAAATGTATTAGTGCAGTATTTTCAGCGCGCTAGACTGGAATTGCATAACGGGCGAGTGAGTCTTTCACCTTTGGGGGCATTGAGTTACCAAAAGGGTGTGCAACTTAGTATTGATAATCCTTTAGCTTGTGAAAAGTTTGACACTGGATATTCGGTGTGTTTTGCTTTTCTTGATTTTTTTAAAGATCATGGTGAGCTATCTATTTTAGGGTATCCGATTTCACCTTTTGAATATCAAAATAATATGATTATTCAGTATTTTCAAAACGGACGTTTGGAATGGCATCCCTCCAATCCCAATGGTCAGCAAGTTGTGGTTGGAAATTTAGGTTCAACTTATTTTCACAAAATTGGAGAAGACCCTGCGCGGTTGACTGCTGTTGAGCCGCTGAACGCGGGGGTACAGGCGCAGGTTTTGTCGTTGAAGGTGCGTGCCTTTCCGTGGAAAGCGGTTACAAATACAACCGATCAGCAGGCTATTTTTGTTGTTGTTCAGGACCAAACTTTACATCCCGTTGCTGGGGCTTCGGGAAACGTGATTGTAACTTGGACGAACGGCACGACGACAACCCTGCCTTTTGTGACAGATTCCAGAGGGATTGTGACCTTAAAACTTCCTGTAAGCAATCAAACTCGTGGTGGTTTGGTGACGGTAGATGTGAGTGTTTTACATGGAAGTCTTGCCGGACACACAACTACTTCTTTTAGAATTTGGTATTAGTGTTTTTGTAATGCTATTTTCTTTCTAGCCACCTGATAGTTTGCCAAAAAGAAGCGTTTGTTGGTTGAGGGCTACGCGAGCGAAGCCAGCATATGAGCAAAAGTAGCAAAATTCTGTGGTTTCGATACGCTCTTCGCTCTGCTTTGAGCTACTCAACCACCTTAAAAACGAGGGAGTGGTAAATTTTGACTGATATTTTTTTCGCCCATTGCTCCTTGCGCCGTCCTCGGCGCAGGTTTTTCATAGACACGCCGCCAAGGACGGCGGATAGAGCGAGGTAAAAATATAAATCAGTAGTTCTAACCACCACCAAAAATGAAAGTGTCAGGTCGCTAGTTTTTTAGACTTTTCGAGTCACCTTTGGGTGGTTTTTTTTGTCAAAATTTCTGATATATTTCAAATATCTCACCATCTATTGCATGGTATTATTTTTACCTATATTTTAATTAACTGTCGGAGGACGATATGAATATCGCAGTTTTATTTAAAGGAATAGCCACCTTTTCATGGTTTGCTGTCATCGGTCTTGTATTTATTGTTGTGGCGCGTGCGGCTAAAAAACAACCAACGAGTGGGTTGGTAACTTTTGGTATTGGAACTTTCGTTTTCGCAGTCGTGATTTCAATCATCAGTGCGGGGATAGTTTTTGTTGAACCTCAAGAACGCGGTGTTGTCGTTTCACCTTATTCATTCCGCGCCCCGAAGGGATATATAGAAGAAGCCCTCACCCCCGGCTTGCGCTGGATAGTTCCCGGTGAGAAAGTAAAGCGTTACGAAATCTCTCGGATGACCTACACAATGTCTGCTGCTACCAGTGAAGGGAATATAGTTGGCGATGATTCAATACGAGCGCGTACCAAAGACGGACAAGAAGTATTTATTGATGCCTCGATTATCTATCAAGTAGATGCCTACAGTGTGACACAACTTCATATAGAATGGCAAGACCGCTACCGAGAAGAACTTATCCGCCCGACTACGCGCGGTATTGTTCGGGATATTGCCTCCCAATACGGCATAGAAGAGATTGTCAGTTCCCAGCGCGCCTCATTAGAGAGCGCAATTACCGAATCTCTAAGTGAAAAATTCATCGAAAACAATCTTATCTTGGTCGATTTTGTTTTGAGAGATATTCATTTTAGCGAAGATTATGCTGTAGCGGTGGAACAGAAGCAGATTGCCGAACAACAAGCGCAACAAGCAAAATTTGTGGTCGAATCGAAAAAGCAAGAAGCCGAACAAGCTCGTCAGGTGGCAGAAGGTTTAGCGGACGCGGCAGTTATCGCCGCACAAGGTGAAGCCGATGCGCGTATCATCCAAGCAAAAGCAGAGGCAGAGGCATTAGAGCTGATTAACAACGTCATTCAGGGCAAACCGGATTTGCTCACCTATCAATATATTAGCAAGTTGGGACCGGAAATTGACGTAATGTTACTTCCGAACGATTCACCTTTCCTCTTTCCCCTTCCGGAAATACAAACACAGGGAACAACAATTGTGACCGAATAATGTCAGATAGATTAAAACAATCTGATTTGAGAAAAAGGCGAGGGTTTAGTAAAATACCCCTCGTCTTTTTTTATCATCCGATGCAGATTGCATCGTTGCGATTATTACGCATCAGAATCACCGCACAGTCGAATTAGATTGCCAAGAACAGGAGCACCTCATGCCCGATGCCGCAAAAGCATCCGAACAAAAAATTCGCCTCACCAGCCTTGCCTCTTGTGCCGGTTGAGCGTCTAAATTAAGCGCAGATGCGCTGGCGCAGGTACTGCGTCCTATCCAAAATATATACAAAGATGAAAGCTATCCCGATCTGTTGGTCGGTATTGGTGATCCCGATGATGCCGCCGCATGGCGGTTAGATGAGAAACGCGCCCTCGTTGTCACCACCGATTTTTTTACGCCCGTAGTAGATACGCCCTACGAATACGGTGCAATTGCCGCCGCGAACAGCCTTTCGGATGTTTACGCAATGGGCGCAAAACCTTTTCTTGCTCTCAATATCACTGCCCTTCCGCCTAAACTCCCACCGTCAATTTCCAGTGAAATTTTGCGTGGCGGAGCAGAAAAATCGCGCGAGGCGGGTGTTGTAATTGCTGGTGGACACACTATTACAGACGAAGAACCGAAATATGGCTTAGCCGTTTTAGGATTTGCCGAGATAGAGAAGATGATGACCAAAAGCGGCGCAAAAGTCGGAGATGCGCTTGTGTTAAGCAAACCTATCGGATTTGGAACCGCAACGACCGCGATAAAACAACAGAAGGCGACCCCTGAACAAATTAGCGAAGTGGTGGGCTGGATGACACGCCTCAACAAAACCGCCTCCGACATCGCTCTGGAATTTGGCGTGCGCGGGGCGACAGACATCACTGGCTTCAGCCTACTAGGTCATGCGCACGAAATGGCAGAAATTTCGGGTGTGGGTTTAAGTTTCGACTTTGCTAAAATCCCCATGTTATCTTACGCTCGCCAATTCGCCGAAGAATGGATTTTCCCCGGCGGTTCATCAGACAACAAACTTTTCTTTGAGAAACACGTCACTTTTGCGAAAGAAATTGATGAAGAAAACCAAATGCTACTTTTTGATGCCCAAACGAGCGGCGGCTTGCTCCTCTCTGTTCCTGCTGAAAAATTGGATAGCCTCATGGCGCGCGGTGAAGAGCTTAATCAACCCCTTTGGCATATTGGCGAAGTTGTAGAAGGACGAGGGATTAAGGTAGAATGATGAGCGCAAAATGTAGAAATTGCTATTCTACGTTTTATATTCTGAATTCTGCATTTACAATGGTATAATCTTGCCCCATAATGAGTAAAACAGAGAAAGATTCCACGACCAAAATATGTCCCACTTGTGGCACTCGCCTCGGCGAGAACGCGGCAAAGTGTCTCGTTTGTGGGGAGTCGTTTGATGCACCGGAGAAAACAGCGCAGACGAAGAAAACTGTACAAGGTAGCACGATGCCAAAAATCACCCTTAGCCTTCCTGTGGCATTGGTGCTTTTAGCCGTTTTTTTGCTTATCGGCGCGGCTTCGGTTTTTTTCACCTTGCAAAAAACTGAAAAAATTGTAACCCCTACAGTTGTTTCCACTGCGACAGTTACCCAAACTATCACCCCGACTCCTATGTTGACACTCACCCCAACCCCCTCCCCGACCGTTACGCCGCAACCGCCTTTTGAGTATACTGTCGCGACCGGGGACACTTG
>CAZERH010000151.1:0-5419 GCA_964515535.1 uncultured Anaerolineaceae bacterium | reverse complement strand
CAAAACTAGATTAGCGTATCTTTCACCACGGAGAACACCGAGTTTCACAGAGTTTCGGAGAAAAAAGAGAAAAGAACAGGGGTTCTTGGGAAAAACAGCCTCTTTTTTTATTGTTTTTTCCAGCTACCTGACAGTTTCGTGATTTGTGTTTTTTAGCTCACGCAAAGACGCTAAATCGCCAAGAAAAACTTATAAACTTTGCGTCTTTGCGGCTTCGCGTGAGGTTTATGAGACAGTCTAACCAAAGTGTCAGGTAGTTAGTTGTTTTTTCTCGTTTTTGCTCTTTTTAAAGGCTTATCCGTGCGCTTTGTGGTAAAAGTTCGAAATCTGTCAGCCAATCAGGCGTAATAGGTTAAATTTTTTGCGTATTTGGCGATAAATCACCCATCGCAAGATGCACGTTGAGCGGCACCTTTCCACAACGGATTTCATCGTCCCCAATAATAATCGTGGGCATTTTCACATCTTCCCCGTTTAGCGTAGTCCCATTGGTAGAGGTTAAATCCTCCAGCCACCATTGCCCGTGGTGATAACTTAAACGGGCATGATGCGCAGAAACAGTTTCATTTTCAAGATATATATCACTGTGCGGGTCACGTCCTAATGTAATTTCGGGCGTTCTAAAATGCTTTGTTTTTTCCTTCTCTTTATAATCAATATAAGAAATAGACAAAGGCGGTGTTTTTCGTGAAGCCAATAATTCGCTTTCAACTTGAAAACTTCTCCATAAAAACAAAAACGCCCAGCCTACAAAAGCATATAGGCTGAGAGTCATGCCGAAGCGTAAAATCAGCAAAAAAGGACCGCTCATTATTTTTTAGTTTCGTCCAGATTTGCTGTATCTCGAAGAACGGCTGTTTGGCGGTTAGCTGAGGCAGAGTTGTCAAAAGGCGTTGTTTCGTTCAAATCTGCACGGTGCGGAGGATTGTCCTGTCCGTAAATCAAGGGAACACCCGCTAAAGAAATCACATCACCCGGATATAATACAGATTGATGTGAACGCTGACTGTTCACATAAGTCCCACCGGTAGAATTGAGATCAAAAATGACGAAATGCCCGTCCACTGCCCGTAACTGGGCATGGTTACGAGAAACACGCGGGTCATCAATAGTAAGGGTATTTTCCATGCGACGACCGATATTAATGACCGTTTCCTTTAGCGGAAAAACCTTTGTCCCGTGAATAATAAGAAAAGCATTCAGAGGAATTTTCTCAGTATCTTCTTTTTTTTGTGAATTCATGCCTTTTGTATCCGCAAGATCATCCATTTGTTGAGAAACGAGAATTTTAACTTCATCAGCATCCAACTCAGCATCAGTAGCAAGCGCAAAAGAAAGCGGCGCGGAGAAAACCAAATCTGCTTCAACAGCAACAGCCGTCAGCGTTTGCTTTAAATTATCAATCAGTTCCGAATCGCCCTTCCACTCTTCAATCAAGTCTGGGTGCGCAACAAGGGTATATGCATGAGGAGCCGTTTTCTTTTCCTCATCCTCAATAAGGTTATTCCTCATAGCCACCGCTAATTGCCGTGCTACCTTATTCTCCTTTTTATTAATCGGGAGGTAGTTAAGCAAATGCACCTCAATGAGGGCTTCCAAACGCTCTTCCAGTTGGTCAAGTTTCATAAAAGTTCACCCTTCATTTTACATCCCCCCCATTATAGAGGCGGATTATTATTAAATCAAGTCCAACCTTTGGTAAAAAAGTGATTGTCAAGCGACATTTTCAATGCTATCATCCCCACTATGCAAAAAAAGATATTTTCTAGTTTACGAAGTGCTCAAGGATGCGAATCTGCGGATGCGATTGAGCGGATTTTACGCACCAGTCTCGAAGCCGCAAATCCGGCAGATGCGATAATGCGCCGCTTCGCGCGTGAGTTGAACTTGCTACGGGTCAATGGGCAGGAGTATCCGTTAAAAAACTTTAACGCAGTCTATCTTATCGCAGTCGGAAAAGCCGCAAAATCAATGACAAACGCGGCAGAAACGGTATTAGGCAAATACCTCACCGCGGGCATAGTCGTCTCCAAAGCACAATCATCAGACGAAAAACATTCTAAAAAACTAACCTATATATCCGCTTCTCATCCAATTCCGGATGCTCAAAGCCTCAGAGCAGGGAAAAAAATTCTCGGTTTTTTAGAAAAAACCACCGCCAACGATTTGGTTATCTTTCTCATCTCTGGCGGTGGGTCTGCCCTAATAACTGTACCAGTGGACGATATTTCTTTGGCAGATATGGGGCAACTTACCGCTCTCTTGCTGGGTTGCGGCGCACGAATTGACGAAATGAATATCCTCCGCCGCGCCTTAGATCGCGTCAAAGGCGGTGGTTTGGCTAAAACAGCGTCTCCCGCGCAAATAATCACCTTGCTCCTCTCAGACGTGGTTAATTCCCCTCTCGAAGCCATTGCCTCTGGTCCCACCGTGCCTAACCCCACCAATAATAGAGACGCACTTGCTATATTGAAAAAATATGACCTGCTCCTTCAAACACCGCCAGCTATTTTAGGGGCTTTAGAGAAAAACGATGATCTCGAAGACGGTAGGTACTTCTCAAAAGGAAATACTTCGGTAATTGGCAGTAATCTTATTTCAGCCAAAGCCGCTAAACTACAAGCCAAGCGTGAGGGCTTTAACACCCAAATCATCACCACATCCCTTCAAGGGGAGGCCGCGCAAGTCGGAAGCAAATTAGCCAAACGTCTCCGTAGCGAAAATACCCAAAGACCTTTTTGTCTCATTTACGGAGGAGAAAGCACCGTCACCCTCAACCACGCAACCGGTCAAGGCGGACGAAATCAAGAACTTGCCCTCGCGGCGGTAAAAAAATTAGCAGGCACAGAAAAGGTCATGCTCATTACACTCGCCACCGATGGCGAAGATGGTCCCACCGATTCTGCGGGCGCAATCGTGACAGGTGAAAGTTTTGCCTACGCGCAAAAACTAGGGTTGGATATAAATGCACATCTTCACGAACACAATGCCTATCCCTTCTTTGACGCATTGAATGATTTAATCAAAATCGGCTCTACGGGAACAAATGTCAATGATTTGACTTTTTTGTTTGCTTTCTAAAATTTTCCTGACTACCGAATAGCTATGAAAAACTCCTTTTCTCCCCTGTTGAGAAAATATGCTCAAAAATGGGATATAAAAATCTCCGCGCCTTTTGATAATTTTAGCTACAACTACACCGCACCCGCTCGTCTCGCAGATGGGACTTCGGTTGTCATTAAAACGGGATTTCCTAGCGAAGAATTACGCGCTGAAATCGCGGCTCTACGTCATTTTAACGGTCGAAGCATAGTACGTTTATATGAAGAAAATCGTAAAGATTGTATTTTTCTTTTAGAAAAAATATCCCCCGGCACTTCACTTGCTGAGTTAGATGATGACAAAGCGACAGACATCTTGCTGAATTTGATGCCCAAATTATGGAAACCTTATCACGGCAAATATCCCTTTCCGACAACCAAAGATTGGGGGCGTGGATTTTCTCGTTTACGAAAACGCTACAAGGGCGAAACGGGGCTTTTAAACGCAACACTAGTGGACAAAGCAGAAAATCTTTTTGCCGACCTGCTCGCATCCAGTGATAGCGCGGTTCTGCTACACGGAGACTTACATCACGGTAACGTGCTTATATCGGAGCGAGAAAGCTATCTCGCGATTGACCCCAAAGGCGTACTCGGGGAGCCTGCTTACGAAGTCGGTGCTTTTCTCCGCAATCCCATGCCGGATTTTCTGAAAAAAGCAAACCCACGCGCCACGATGACAAAACGCGTGAATCGTATTGTCGAAAAACTAGGATTCGACCGTCAACGAATAATCGCTTGGGGAATGTCTCAAGCTGTTTTGTCGGCAATCTGGTGTGATGAGGATAATATGCCTTGTGGCGGATATTTTATGCAAATCGCTGAAATTTTTGAGCATGTCTAAAGTTTTTTATGACAATTGGGACAAATCGTTTCTTCCCCCGTAATGATATAGCCGCAATTCAAACAAGCTCGCGGTTGGGATTCGCCAAGCGGCGCACCGCAAGTGAGGCAACTTGCTACGCCGACCGGATTTGCGGCTTCGCAGTATTCGCAAGTGAGCCGTTTTAGTTTTTCAGAAATTTCGTGAGACGCTCCCGCGGCTTGTGCGGCTTGCGTGATAACTTCCCAAACATCATCATCAAGTTGCAAATTCTCAATATCTTGGGCGACATCATCCAAGCGATTAATCAAACTGAAGGGATTGCGAAGAGCCGCCAAAGCTGTTTGTCCTAAACTGGCGGCAATTCCCATCGCGGCTTGCTTGCCGATTTGCACATGTACGCCATCATATACCCTTTCTATATAAATGGTTAGCGAAGTTTGCCCTCCAGAGCGCGCATTAGGACGCGAAGAAACTTGCACAGTCAACCGTTTGCCACCGCCGTATGTGCTTACAACCAAATTTTCGCGCGTAAATGCAGTTGTTAAAGCGAGAGCTAAATCTCTGGGAATCAAATCACCGTGAAAAACTTTTTTCTTCATATTTTAGATTATAATCCGATTTGTTGAAATGATGAAAAACTCTATAAGACCAAATAACCTGCAAGATTTTGTGCCCCTTTTTACCACAGAGTTCTTCTCTTTTTTTTCTCTCAAACTCTGTGCGCTCCGTGTACTCTGTGGTGAATTATTTGTGCAAATTATTAAATTTTCATTCCTAAGGAAGTTCTAAAAAAACATGACTCGCTTTAGCATAAAAATATCTGTCTGGGTTTTATTAACAGTCGGCATATTGGGATTAGTTTTCAGCGCGCCTGCCTCTGAGCAAGTACAAGCCCAACAAGCAACCGGCTCTGTTCCCACAGTGACGGGAACTCCCTCTGGCGCACACATTACAGTTAATTCAGACCAAGATTTTGTGAATGTGCGCTCAGGTCCCAGTTCCTATTTTTACCCGCGTGTTGGAATCTTGGTAACGGGACAATCTGCCCCGGCGTTGGGACGATCCCCCGGTGGCGATTGGATTATGATTGGCTATATTGGTGCGCCCGGCAACGTAGGCTGGGTCTACGCGCCCAATGTCTCTTTGCTTGCACAGGATTATCTACCCGTTGTAGAGGCACCACCCACACCAACTCCCCTAGCAACCCCTACCATTGACCCAACACTAGCCGCCGCATTCATCATCCCTGAAACTCCTACGCGCTTGCCCACATTTACACCACCCGCACCTTTGGCAATTCCCACCTTTCTGGACGAATCCACAACAAATACCAGCCGCATACCGGCAGGATTAGCCATCTTCGGTTTAGGATTTATCGGATTGATGGGCGCATTAATTTCAGTCGTGAGGCGATAAGAAGAAAAATAGTACCTACTCAGCTTTGAGAGAATAGAACGCGGATTTAAAAACTTTTTTTAGGACTTTCGCTCAA
>CAZERH010000150.1:0-5428 GCA_964515535.1 uncultured Anaerolineaceae bacterium | reverse complement strand
AGTTTTTTCGGGTAAAATTGGGTTGCGGGTGCAAAAACGGCGGTCAGCTTACGCCATCGTTGGGCGGCTATGACAGCAAGCAAGAAACGACAAGACAAAGAAGGAGGTCGTGATGCGTAGTAATCAAATCATCCAAGATTTAGAAAACCGGGTTGCCCAAAATCAAGATTTCTACGATGTGAGCAATGTTTTCCTCATCTCCGGTCCCAGCAAAACCGCCGATATTGCAATGGAATTAATCATGGGAATGCACGGACCGCAAGCATTGCAAATTGTTTTGATTGGCGCATACTAATCCACAGATTACGCTGATTTTGCTGATTTTCGCAGATAAAACGAAAAAAGTTTTTTGCACGAGCAGTAGTGCATCGCACCAACTTCAACAAAAAGATGCTAATTGACAAGTATTTTGCCCATCGAAGAGCAAATTCTTATCATTTCGGTGCGATGCACCCTTTTTCCCAGTCCAAAAGCAAAAGTCCTAAATAGTTACAAAAGAACTGCGTAATCTGCTAAATCTGTGGATAATCCTCTAAGTCAGATCCTCATACCGTTTCCACGTCTCTGCCGAAAGTTCGCGCGCTTTGGCTGTGATTTCTGCCTCATCCAAAGTCAATAATTTGCGGTCTTTCATCAGCATTTCGCCGCCGACAATCGTGGTTGTAATCATGCTCTCATTGAAGCCAAAGAGAATATGCCAAGGGAGATTTCCCGCATTCAGCTCGGTGAAGGGGTAATAATCGACAAAAATCAAATCGGCGAAGGCTCCCACACTAATCTCAGCCAAAGGTGCCTGAGGGAAGAATACTTTTGCCAGCGCGGCGTTGTTTTCAATCGCCATCTCTTTTACCGTATAGCCGTCCATGCGGCGCGGGTCGCCGTTTGCCGATTTATGGAGCAAATACGCTGTTTTCCACTCGTCCCACATCGTATTTGAGAAACCGTCATTGCCTAAGCCGATTTTGACTCCGGCGCGCAACATCGATTCTACGGGCGCAACGCCAACCCCATTATTCATATTTGAGCGTGGCTGGTGTGTCACCCACGTCCCGGTATCAGCCAAAATTTGGATTTCACGCGCGTCCACATGTACGGCGTGTGCGGCAATTGTTTTTTCGCCCAAAATGCCATGTTTTGCGAGCCTGTCAATCACGCGCAAGCCGGATTTTTCAAGGCTATCGTCTTGATCAGCGAGACCTTCTGCCGTGTGGATATGAAATCCGCTCTCGGCGGGGAGGGATGCGCGGCAAAATTCTAAAGTGGATTCAGAGAGGGTCAAGCTGGCGTGCAGACCAAAGCTCCCGGCGAGACGCGACTCGTTTTGGGCTTGCATCCCTTTAATAAAGCGGATATTTTCTCGAACACCAGCGCGCATTTTAGCCTCCCCATCTCGATCTGTGACCTCGTAACAGAGCGAGGCGCGCAACCCTGATTTGATGACCGCCTCCGCTACTACATCTAGTGAGCCGTCAATAAAATTTGGTGAGGCGTGGTGGTCAATTAGGGTCGTTGTCCCGTGCTTAATCGCGTCAATCAGCGAGACGAGGGCAGAATAGTGAACATCTTCTTCGTTGAGGGATTTATCCAACTTCCACCAGAGTTTATTGAGAATTTGGGGAAAATCTTTGGGCGCAGAGCCGGGGATTGCCATCCCGCGCGCGAATGCACCGTAAAAATGTGTGTGTGCACAGATATTGCCGGGCATCACGAATTGCCCGTGTGCGTCTACACGCGTCGCGTTTGGGTGACGCGCGGCAAGTTCCGAATCAGGAGCGATCGCGGTGATTTTATCCCCCTCAAGAAGTAGGGAATATCCATATAAAACTTGATTTTCTGCCCCCCAAGTAATTAAATTTGCATTATGAATGAGCATAGTATCTCCAAAATGTGTGTGCGAGGGCATAATCTCGCTTTAGGGTATAAAAAATCCCCGCAAATATACGGGGATGGGTTTTTGAAAAGTAGGTTCCCGCTTTTACGCCAATCCAAATTGACGCGGTTCGGGCAGTTTTATGCCACTCGCGGCAATTTCTACGAGGGCGAGGAAGATGGCTTCTCTCATTTCTATATTTTTGCTGTACATGGCGTGATAGAGGGCATTAATAACGCCTTCGCTGGGGGTGCGGCGCAGATAGGCAAGGGCGGCGAGGCTTTTGTCGGGGTCTTCGCTTTTGAGCGCGAGCAAGAGAATATCTGTGGCGGGTGAGCCCGCGGGGATGCCCATGCCTTGTTCACCGGCATAGGCGATGAGCCAGGGGCTTTCGGCGGGAGGCGGTATTTTTTTTGGCGCAAATTTTGCTTTATTTTGTGATTCTTCAAGAATGCTGGTAGCTATATCACGGACTGCCCATTCTTTATCTTCAACTTGGGTGAGGGAGAGAAGTTCTTCTGCCCAAGTTTCTTCTACGCGTGCTAAGCCATAAATTGCTGAACGGCGGACGAGTATATCGTCTATTTCGAGGGCTTCTTTGAGGGTATCCCAACCTTCGCCGGGATGGTTGGCAAAGGCTTCGGCTGAGGCGCGGCGCAGATTTTCTTCCCCTTGCATGAGAGCGACTGCGAGGGCGTTCAGTGCATCGTCTGTTCCGATGGCAGAAAGTGCTAGGGCTACTGCGCTGAGGGTGTAGGTGTTGTGAATGCTCCGAAAGGTTTGCTCCAAAGGTTGTACAGCTTTTTTATCTTGCATTAAGCCGCTACCAAGTGCGGCAAGTTGGATGACGTATACGGATTCAGATTGCAGGAGTTGTCTGAAGAGTGCGGCTACGCTGGGGTCTCCACCACGGGCAAGGGCAGAGACTATTTGTCCGCGTAAGCCAAGCGGTTGCGTGTCGTCTTGAAGGGTTTTTGCGAGCGTGGTGAGTATTTTGCCGCGCCATGCTGTTTTACGAGGTGCGTCTTTGAGCCAATTGCCCATTGATATTAGGTTTCGTTCTAAAATGGGGTCGGGTGTTCCCAAAAGTATTTCTACTAGAGATGAGGCATTTCCATTGGTTCCGTTCGCGGCAAAATAGTGCATAGAGAGCGTTTTTCCGGTCCATAAAGGTTGTTCTGTTAGCCGTTCATCGATATTATAGTTACTGAGGTTTCTGCCTGCTAGAAAACCGGCAAAAACAGGATGAGCAAAACGCATTTGGTTATTACGATGTTTAATGAGCAATCCGCTATCCACCATTTTGTCAAGCAGTCCGCGTTTGGATACTACTATTTTCTCTTTTTCAATTTTTTCTTTTTCAACTTCCACTTCTTTATTTTCTGTATTTTCGTTTTCTAAATTTTCATTATCTATTTCTTCTTCAAGGAAAATTTCTTCAGGAGGCTCAAAAGATTTGACCCAATTACGCGCTTCGCGAGAATCGAAAATAGGATTCGCTGTTAGGCTGGCTTGCATAGCGAGCATTTCCAATGCCGCCATCGGTATATCCGTGGGAGAAAGTCTGTGAAGATGTGTCTCTATGGCAGATAATGCGCTCGCGCCGCGTCCGTCACCTGCGTAGGCTCCCCAAGTTTTGAGCGTCAATTCGAGAGGGCTAAGATAGGTCGCATTGATGTTTAACCAAGTGTTGAGAAGAATAGCATCAACTTGTTTGGGTCCTGCTTGTACCCATGCTTCAAGGGCGACATGTTTTTCCCAAAGATTGCCCCACTTTGTGAGAAATTTTTCCTGTTGAGAGTTATTCCAAGTTCTTAGCGTGAGCGGGACAAAATTTAGTCGGGAAAGTTTATCCAGATATGATAGTGAACCCGTTGCTATGATGCGAGTTTTAGGATAGTTTTTAAGAAGTTTTGCGATATAAGCAACAACTTTTTCAACTTCTTGCGGGGGAATTTCGTCTAAACCATCTAAAAGGAGTAAAACGTGTCCTTTATCAAAACTTAAGCGGACAAATTCAGGCAGTTGAGAAGCGTTAAAAAGAGAAAAATTTTCAGTCGTAAATTCTATAATCGGGTCAAGAATATCTTTTAAATCTTTATCGGGGAGATTGAGGTCGGCAATATGTAAAAGGAAGGGGGTAGATTCGGCGAGCGCACCTATGCTAGGGTCACGTTTGGCTACCAAGCTGGCAGTTTGGGCAAGCGCAACCGTTTTTCCAACCCCGGGATTTCCAATAAAGACCAAATTTGACCCTCCGGCGAGAGCATCGGGGAGAGTGAAAAAATCCGTTCGATAAAACGAAGCTAAGGTAGAATCTTGAGGCAGGTAAGGAACAGTCAGATTGGTTTGGTCTTGTTTTAAAGTTTCTTCCTCCCCCGATTTCCCCTGCGAGGGAGGGGCAAGAAATATAGGCGGAATAAGAATTTCATCGAGCGAAAAAAGAGGCGATGCCAAGTGCATTCCCTGTGCTTTTTTGTGAACAAGTGCCAGATGATATGCTTCAACACTGCTTGAAGTGCGTAACGCAACCGCTTCGCGTTTTTCTTGCCAGTTTTCCCAAATCTGCATAAGCAAAGGGCGCGCCCACCTCAGCAAGAGCCAGAAAGCTGAGGCAACCGCGGCTCCAATCCAAAATGAGAAAGCGTCAATAGAAAACTTTGAAGAATTCATGCTTAATTACCGTAAAGAATTCGCTGACAAGAAGGGCAATAGACAAGGTTTGCGGCAGAGTGTGCTTTTTGCTGTGTAGCAAGTGTAAGGGTCGCGCCACAAGCCGAGCAACCGCCATCTTTAACCGAAGCAATCGCAATACCGCGCTTGCTTTTGCGCAATCTATTATAAAGTTCCAGACGTTCTGCCTCAAGTGCTGGCAGGGCGACCGCCCTTTCTTTAAGAAGGCGTTCCTTTTTTTTATTTAATCCACTTTGTTCCCCTGCCAATTGACTGTTTTGCTGAATCAGTTGCGCTTTTAGCTTGTCTAAATCAGATTGCGCACTTTGAAGAATTTCTTTCTGCTCATCGTGTGCCAACATTGCCTCAAGTTGGTCATCTTCTAATTTTGAGAGATACCGTTTTAACGATTCCAATTTATTTTGTAAATCTTGTACCTCTTTAGGATTTTTTACATTCCCGCTATAGAGTATTGCCGATGTTTGCTCAATTTTGATCCGTTGTTTTTTCACCACACCTTCAGCCTCGCTCAAAATCTTTTGCGTTTTTTCGTGTTCAGCTTCGCACCCCTCAAGATGTGCCTTAGCGCGTTTTAGTTCGCGGCTATCGTCCAGTTTTTTTTGGATTTCATCCAAGCGATGTTGAATTTTATCGATTTTGCTATCAATTTCTTGTAAACGGAAGAGATAAAAAGTTGTAGACATAGCATAATTATAAACGATAAAATGTGTTTATGATTTTTAATTTGGGATTTCAAAACCGCAACGTGCGTGTTTTGGGCTTGATACCGTTAAAAAAACAGAGAATTCATCTTTTCCCCTTAAAACCCACTTAATTGAAATAATTATAAACCGCCTGCGTTAACTCCACAAAAAGCGGATTTAC
>CAZERH010000149.1:0-5433 GCA_964515535.1 uncultured Anaerolineaceae bacterium | reverse complement strand
TTTGAACCTTCTACAGAGTTTAGAACAAGCCTACCACCTCACCCGTTTCAAGGTTGAGATCAACATCGTAATATGCGGGGCGGGTAGGGAGACCTGGCATGGTGCTCATTTGCCCAACGAGGGGATAAATAAAACCCGCACCGACCGAAGCGCGCAGATCACGGATGGGGACGGTAAATCCCGTGGGGCGACCTTTGAGTTTGGCATCGTGGCTAATGCTAAGATGGGTTTTAGCCATGCACATAGGAAGCTCATCAAAGCCCAGTCTGGTATAGAGTTCAATTTTCTTTTCGGCTTCTTCGGAGTATTCAACGCCACCCGCACCATAAATTTCTTTGCAGATTGTTTCGATTTTTTCTTTAATGCTCGTGCCTTTGAGCGGATATAGGAATTTGAAATCACTGGGTTTTTCGCAAGCATTAACAACAGCTTCCGCTAATTTTTTGGCACCCGCACCACCTTCCATCCAGTGACGGGCGACAACGGCATCTTCTGCGCCCGCTTCAACCGCGGCTTTACAAATATAGTCCACTTCGGATTGGGTATCATCTTTGAAGCTATTAACCGCCACCACAACCGGAATCCCATATTTTTTAGCGTTTTCGATATGCGCTTCAAGATTACACATACCGGCTTCAAGCAACTCAAGGTTTTCTTCGGTGTATTCGGGAGCAAGGGGCGCGCCGGCTTTAACTGCTGGACCCCCACCGTGCATCTTGAGAGCGCGGACGGTAGCCACCATCACAACACAGTTGGGAACCAATCCGGAGTAGCGACATTTGATGTCGAAGAATTTTTCCATACCGATATCCGCGCCAAAGCCGGATTCAGTGACAACATAATCCGCCAACTTGAGAGCAATTCTATCCGCAACGATAGAGCTATTCCCATGAGCGATATTTGCAAAAGGTCCCGCGTGAACAAAAGCGGGTGTGCCTTCGAGGGTTTGCATTAGGGTGGGCATAATGGCATCTTTCATCAAAACGGTCATTGCGCCCGCCGCGCCTATATCTTCGGCGGTGATGGGGTCTCCGGCTTTGCTGGTAGCAATGACAATGTTTCCGAAGCGTTCGCGCATATCAGCTAAATCGCTGGTCAATGCCAAAATTGCCATAATCTCGCTGGCAACGGTGATGTCAAATCCGGTTTGACGTTCCGCATCGATTTCTTTGGGACCCTGCCCAATAGTAATCACGCGCAACATGCGATCATTGATATCCACAACGCGCCGCCAAGTTAGCGTTTCGGGGTCAATATCCAGCCGCACAAAGCGGGAAATTTCTTCATCGGTTAAATCATTTGGATCGGTTTTATCAATTCCCAGTTTCTTAAGACGCTTGAGCATCGGCAACGCAAATTTGCGGCTACCATCTTTAGCAGTAGGACATAAACGGCGGAAAAGAGCCGCATCAGTTTGACGGGATTCATGATACATACGCGTATCAATTGCCGCCGCCAAGAGGTTATTTGCCGCAGTGATAGCATGAATATCACCAGTCAGGTGCAAGTTAAAATCTTCCATCGGCACAACTTGGCTATAACCGCCGCCAGCCGCACCACCCTTAATCCCAAAAGTGGGACCCTGTGAAGGTTGGCGGATAGCAGTAAACACATTTTTACCCAAATGCGCCCCCAAAGCTTGGCTTAAACCAACCATTGTGGTGGATTTTCCTTCGCCTAAAGGGGTTGGGGTAATTGCGGTTACGTCTACATACTTTCCATCGGGAGCATCTTTGAGACGGTCAAGAATCTCCAAACGAACTTTGGCTTTCAAATTGCCATAAAGCACCAATTCCTCTGGAAAAATCCCCACTTCTTCCGCTAATTTACCGATATTTTTGATATTAGGTTGTTGAGATTGGGCAATCTCAATATCCGTTGGGACAGGCTTCAAGGTCTCAAGAGTAACGGGCGTAAATTCAATTTTACTGTTTTTATACTTAGACATATTTTTGCTCCCATATAGTTTAATAGCGACACACCAATTCTACAAGATTTTCATTCTAGCTACAAGCCATTCCCCATCCTCATCTTAGTCCATCTCAATCAACGTTCCAATGATTTTCCCCAACAACACATCTTTAAGATTTCCCTCCTCCCCCCCTGAAAAAATCTGTACGGATAACGCCGGTAAAAATTCCACAAGGGCTAACATTTGCTCAACTTTAGACGACATCCCGCCGGTCACATCCGTAGCATGAGATTTGCCAATGCTCGCTCGGATTTTTTGATAGGATACAGGCGAAACGCGCGTCACCCTTTGCTTGCGTGCCGGGAAATCGGCATAAATTGCGTCTTCAACACCTGCCAGCAAAACGCGTTGTGGATGCAGTTTTCGCGCCAAGTGCATAAATAAATCTTCGGTAGAAAGAATCGTGCCGCCGCGCACTTCATCAATCACCACATCCCCGTAAACGACCGGAACGATACCGTTGGCGAGCGCCTGCATAATCGGCGATAAATTCCACTCGGAAATTTCCCCGTCTTTTGCTACCACGCTAGACAAAGGCGAAAATGCTATCGCAGGGATTTTTGCGCCGCGCAACGCGTCCATCACGATTTTATTGAGTTCGTTGGCTTCATGCCATACTTCGGTAAATCCGCGCCAGTAAAGGCTGAAGTCCTTACTACGAGGAGAGAGAGAATCAGTGCTCCCCCCTGATGGGGGAGCTAGAGGGGGGATTCCCGCCCGCGTCGCGTATTCTTTAGCGGCAACATGTCCGAAAGAGCCGGAACCATGCCCAAGGAGCAAAAGCAAGTTTGGATCATATACGCGCACCTCTGCTATTTGACGGCACAAACTGTCCAACACCTCCACACGCGGGGTACGCGGTCGCTCCTTATCCGTAATCAGCGATCCGCCAAGTTTAAGAAAAATCAGATTATCCATAAGCTATTTTTACCACACTTATCATCTTTGTTTTCTTGGCACCACTTGCGATATAATTCAACTATGGACATCAAAGCAGGAATTCAAGCGGCTATTTTCATGTCGGTTATCGGTGCGGTGGTTAGCGTCTGGGTCGGGTTAAATCAGATTCGCTCCGCGCGAGGGCTAACTTTTTACCGTTTAAGAGAAAGGACAATGAAAAGAGGCTGGCGACTTTTATGGATTGCTTTGGGCTTATTTATTTTCTCTGTCCTATTGGGCAAATTCGGTCAATCCACCGCGTTTCATTATTTTAAAGTTACACCCACAATGGAACCAACCGCTACGATTACGCTCACCCCCACGATTACCTTAACGCCAACGATTACACTCACCCCAACTATCACAGAAACACCTTCTACAACCGATACGCCCACGCCAACATCCACACCTTTTATTCCGCCCGTGATTGAGGCTCTTTTTGAATCGGATGTTGCGCCAAATCCAGATGCAGTTTTTAGTCCATTGCAATTTTCTACTGAAATGGAGAATTATCAAGCTATTAACCCTGCTACTTATTTTGTGAATCCGATTAATGATATGTTTGCCGTCTATTCCTACAATAATATGCTTCCCGGTGTACAGGTAACCGAGCTTTGGTATCGTGATGGGAAATTAGTACATTACAATACCTTCCCTTGGGACGGAACCACAGGAGGGCTTGGTTTCGCTGAATGCAGTTTTACGCTCTGTGATGGCTGGGAAGCCGGAGACTATCAACTACAAGTTTTCGTTGGGCTAGATTGGAAAGTTGTCGGGCTATTCTCACTGGAAGGCGATCCGCTAATTGCTACAGAAACGCCAACACCCACATTAACGCCATCTCCATAATTTCTCCCACACAAATTCGTTTTTTATGTCAAGAGAAATTCGTGTTTCTCCACCGCTAAACTGAAAGGAAACGCCATGTCGTCCAAAGCTTTTCAAGACTACTACCCCGAACATTTCGCACATTGCTACGGTTGTGGGAAATTAAACAAAGCCGGTCATCAAATTAAAACCCACTGGGACGGAGATGAAAGCGTGACCTATTTCACCCCAAAAGACGAGCATATTGCCATCCCCGGCTATACCTACGGTGGGCTTTTAGCTTCATTAATAGATTGTCACGGAACGGGGACAGCATCAGCGGCGGCATATCGTGACGAAAACCGCGATATGGATACAGAGCCATCACATCGTTTTTTAACCGCATCTCTGCATGTCGATTATCTCAAACCCACTCCGCTCGGCGTTCAACTGGAAATTCGCGGCAGGGTCAAAGAAATCAAGGGCAGAAAAGTTGTTATCGAAGAATGGATTATCGCAAACGGCGAAGTCACCGTGCGCGGTGAAGTCGTTGCCGTGGAAGTGCCTGAAAAAATGGTGCTAGATTTGTTGGCGAAAGTGGAAAATAAAACGTGAGAAGTTTTTCACGTTTTACGTTTCACACCTCACTGTATTTCCTGCAAAAAATGCGCCGCTAAACTCAAAAAAATGAAAAATCCCAAACTGTCTGTTGCCGCCGTCACCAAAACAGACGATGCCAGTGCGGGATCTACACCGACCCTCTCTAATCCTAGCGGAACAAGCACACCAATCATCGAACCAAAACTGAGGTTGGCAACCAACGCCACCCCCAAAACAAAGCTAAGATAGACATTTCCCCGCCACAAATAAACACCGAAAGCCACCACAATCCCAACCGCCAACCCTAGCAAAATTCCCATAAAAAATTGCCTTATAATAATTTTTCGTTGCGTCCGCGCCCCCACGCGCTCAGTCGCCAATGTCCGCACCGCCATTGCGATATTTTGGCTGGCAGTATTCCCTCCCTGCCCGGCAACCACCGATTGAAAAATAGCCAAAACTGCTGCCTGTGCGATAATATGCTCATAATTACTAATCACCCACGCCCCAAAAAGGGCGGTAACGGTATTCAAATATAACCACGGCAAACGCCCCTTCAATTGGTCTTTGATAGGGCTATCGGGTTCAAGTTCACTGTCTGAGAGATTAGAAAGGCGATAAACATCTTCGGTAGCCTCCTCCTCAAGAACATCCACAATATCATCATGCGTAATCACCCCCATCAGCAAACCCGCCTCATCCACAACAGGAATCGCGGCAAGGTCATAATGCGCCATCGTGCGCGCACATTCTTCTTGGTCTACATCTGCGCTCACGGAAATCACATCTCTATCCATGATTTTTTCAATCAAGCTATTGGGGTCAGCCAGAATCAGGGCGCGCAACCCCACAATTCCGGCTAATTTCTTTTCATCATCAGCCACAAATAAATAGTAGATTTCCTCCGCCTCCGGATTCCAATCTCGGAGTGCCTCTGTCGCCTCGCGTGCCGTCATCAGCGGACGCAACGCAAGAAACTCGGAGGTCATCAAGCCGCCCGCACTTTCATCGGGATAAAGGAGCAGGGGGCGCACCTCGTCGGCATCTTGAAGACGCGTGAGAAGGGCTTTTCTTCGTTTGACCGGCCGATCACCGAGAAGGTCAGCGGCTTCATC
>CAZERH010000148.1:0-5441 GCA_964515535.1 uncultured Anaerolineaceae bacterium | reverse complement strand
GCGCACAACTCGGCTCAATCTTAAACGTGGGTGATGCTATCGGCTACCCCTCGTGCGAGGGCGGTACATCCACAGGAACGCATATTCACATTGCCCGAAAATATAACGGCGAGTGGATTTTGGCAGATAGCCCCCTCCCCTTCAATTTGGAGGGCTGGGTGACGCATAACGGCACCGAGGCTTATAAGGGCACTCTCTCTCGAAATGGCGTTATTATACGAGCGAGTATCGTTTCTGAAAATTTTAGCCGAATTAGTTCAGGAAAATAAAAATATGGAAAATTACATCCCCATTATTATCTTCGTCATTAGTTTTGGTGTTGTAGCCTTAGCTTCTAAAGAAATCGGTGCTTTTTTCGCCAAATATAATCTTCCGCTCATTAGCGGATTTCTTTTTGCCGGTGTTTTGGTGGGTCCTTTTGTGCTTGACATCATCCCCGCCGAAGCGATAGGAAAACTTCGCTTTGTGGATGAGATTTCACTTGCCTTCATCGCCTTTGCCGCGGGAAGTGAACTTTATCTCAAGGAATTGCGTAGTCGTTTTAAAAGCATTGCCTGGGTAACTACCGGCTTGGTGATTTCAACTTCTGTTTTGGGCGGTTTAGCCTTTTATTTCTTAACGCAATATATTCCTTTTACACAAGGTATGTCGGTAACGAGTCGGATTGCTGTTTCTGTTTTGGTCGGCGCAATTTTGGTAGCACGTTCTCCCTCTTCTGCCATAGCCATAGTGAACGAATTGCGCGCAAAAGGACCCTTTACTCAAACCATGTTGGGCGTAACCGTCATCATGGATGTGGCGGTAATCATTCTTTTTGCTTTTAGCTCAGAAATAGCCGATGCTTTGCTCGCCAACCTGCGCGTCAATATCTCTTTTATAGCCCTCCTGCTGGGAGAATTAGCCCTATCTGTTCTATTAGGCTATTTGCTGGGAAGGGTTATTCGTCTCATGTTGCGCCTAAAAATTTCCACCGTTGTCAAAGGCGTAATTCTGCTCATGCTTGGCTATTCTGTTTTTCTGGGGTCAACTTTTTTGCGCCATTATAGCCATAATTCTTGGGGAAACGAGATTCTGCTCGAACCGCTACTTGTTTCTATGATTGCTAGTTTTTATGTAATTAATTGGACTCCGCATAGAGACCAATTGATTAAAATTTTGCGCGATATTAGCCCGCCCATCTATATCGCCTTTTTTACACTTACCGGTGCCTCGCTTGCGCTGGATGTTCTTCTAAAAACATGGCAAATTGCAGTGGCTCTTTTTCTCGTTCGCGTTTTCTCGATTTTTCTCGGCTCTTTCACGGGGGGGACTATTGCGAGAGAGCCTTTTAAAAATAACACTGTCTCATGGATGGCTTATATCACCCAAGCAGGGGTTGGGCTGGGTTTAGCGAAAGAAGTCGCGGTTGAATTTCCCCAATTTGGCATTGACTTCGCCACAATTATTATCGCCGTTATCGTTCTTAATCAAATTGCCGGACCGCCGCTTTTCAAATGGGTACTCACCTATATAGGCGAAACTCACCCGCGCGGCAAATCTACTTATGATGGCATGAGAGATGCTTTTATCTTTGGCACAGACGACCACGCCCTCGCGGTTGCGCGCCTCCTCAAAACAAAAGGCTGGCAAGTCAAGTGGGTTTGCACCGACAGAACTTGTGCTATGGCGGCTCCACACGGCGATGAAGATCCGCTGACCATTTTGCCCAAGCTCAACTTGAGTAGCCTTGAAAAAATAGAAGCTGGTAAAGCAGATGCGGTTATTACCATGCTCTCAGATGAAGAAAATTATAAAATAGCCGAACTCTTTTATGAAAATTACGGCACAAAAACGATTGTTACGCGTCTAAATGATATCGGCAATCGTGAGCGTTTCCTGAAATTAGATGTACTTCCCGTTTTCCCCGGGACAGCCACAATTCGATTATTAGACCAATTTGCCCGTAACCCCGAAACCGCCTCCATCCTTCTGGGAACAGATTCCAAACATAGGATGCGGGAGATATACGTCCGTGATCCGAACTTGCACGGCATCCCCCTGCGAGATTTGCGCCTACCGACAGAAACCCTCATCGTTGCTATCCATCGTGGCGGCAACGACCTCGTCTCGCACGGATATACGCGTCTGCGCACGGGAGATAAGGTTACGGTAATCGGCTCGGTAGAGGATATAGAAAAAGTGAGATTAAAGCTGGAAGTTTGATTTTAGTTAGACAACATCCCGCCCCGCGCGTGATTTGGGCTTGCTTGCCGTTAAATCCAAAAGCCCGCGTTTGCGGGCTTTTTTTGTTCATAGAATCTATTTAATCTCGTTTATATTCGCCTTTCACAACCAAAGTCCGCTCGCCATCATCGTCGGCTTCGTGAATTTCGTAGAGCAGTTCGATGGGCAGGACTTTATCTAACATGCCTTGTGCAGGGCAATAACGCTCTGCTGAAAGTTGAATGGCGCGCCGTACGGCTTTCTCATCTATATTTTTGCCGGTAAGGTCGTAAGTGATGCTTGCTCGGGTAAAAACTTTGGGATGTGTTTCTGCGGTGTCTGCATGGACGCTAACATGATAAGCGGTGATTTCCTGACGTTTTTTACGCAGAATGGAGATAACATCCATCGCGGTGCATCCTGCCAAGCTAATAGCCATGAGTTCCATCGGCTTAAAACCATCGTTCTCTCCTCCCACTGCGGGGACAGTACCAAGTGGCACCTTAAAACCGGATTCGGCTGTGCCTTCGAAACTCATGCCATGATCCCAAGTTACTTTTGCGTCCATTATATTCTCCTATTGCTTTATTACGGGGGTAACGTGTTTTTCGAGCATGGCTCTGCTAATTTGCCCCGTCCACGCGAGGATAATAGTCCCATCACGATTAATAACAAAAGAAGAGGGGTAGCTGTTTGCGTTGAAGGCTCTACTTCCTTCACCTTTTAGGTCAATCCAAATAGGATAAGTAATATCGGTTGTTTCTATAAAACTAGCGACCCTTTCTTGAGTCTCACTTGCGTCTATGCCGATAATGATAAACCCTTCTTCAGCGTGGTCTTCGTAATAGGCTTGCAAAACGGGTAACTCCGCTTTACAAGGAGGACACCAAGTTGCCCAAAAATTAACCATAACCACCTTGTCGCGATAATCTTCAAGTGATTCATCTTCCCCTTCTAAATTTGTGAGTGTTAATTCAGGGGCGGGAAAATCCACTTCCATAGGGACAGAGGAGTATTCATCTTGAGAATTATTTGTATTTGCCGATGAGTCTTGTTTCGGCATAAAAATTAAGGCGGCTATGCCGATTAGCACGATTCCAACTCCGGCAAAGATAAGCCCAATCGGGGGAGCCGATTTTTTCTTTAGTTCTTTTTTTGTTCTACGCTGTGTATTATTTCTTTTTGCCATTGCGATAATTCCTTGCCTAAAAGCAAGAATCCGAGCTTGATACCAGCTCGGATTCTTTGGTTTTGATTTACAGACCTAATAAACGATCAATTTTAGGGCGGTCAAATCCGATGACTGTTTTGCTCCCGATACGAATTTGGGGGACACCTTGTTGACCACTGCGCCTTACCATATCTCGTGCCGCCGATTGATCTTTTGAGACATCTACATCCCGAAAGGGAACTTGTTTCTTACGCAGATATTGTTTTGCTTTTTTGCAATAAGTACAAGTAGGGGTTGAAAACATGATCACACGTGGGTATTTTTTATTCTCAGCCATAGAAATTTCTCTCTTTCTATTTTCCTGTAATACGTTTTATTTCAGCAAGCATATTGCTTTCGGGGACTGCGCCTACAACGGTACCTGCACCGTCATTGAGGGTTGTTTGAGGCACACCACTCACATTATATTGATTAGATAATGCTTGGAACTCTGTGGCTTCAATCATCTCTCCCTGAATTAAATCACTTTCCATTGCTAACTGGTGAGCGAGCGTCACGGCTCGCGGGCAGTATGGTCAGGTGGGGGTGACGAATACCTGCAACAAAACCGGCTCTGTCAACTCTTTGAGGAAATCACGCGTTTCTTGTGCAAGACCTGAGTCACGTCCGGAGACGAGCAAAATATCTTGAATAAGAGATGTGAATTCATGTCCGGAGGGAATACCTGCATAACGAATACCAAAATCGGATATGGTCTCACCATCTTTTGCGGCGACAACCGTTCCGGGGGCTTTATCTACGTTAAATTTTTCTGCGACATCTGCATCATCATCGAGATCATAAATCGCAAGACTGAGTTTATCTGTAATTTCTACAACTTCTTCAATAAGTTGTTGAGTGTCTGGGCAATACTGACACCCGTCTTTTTGTCCAAAATACATAATGTGGACATTTTCTGTCATGGGAGCAAAAGCGTCTTTAATTTGCTTCACCACATCATCGTTCAATAATTTTGCCATAAGAATCTCCTTCTTGGTTTTTTAGCATACTTTAGTTTGATGTAATCACATGATAAAAAGTTACATTTTTCTATACTTGAGTTCCCTTTTGAATAAAATCATCCAAATCTAAGCGATGAAAAAGTCGCTCACGCACATCTAGGGGAATTTTAGTCTTTTCTGAGGTTTCGTGATAAAGATAAATCGTCTTCTTGAGCGTATCCACGACAATGCGACAATCATCGCAATCGGCAATATGATTTTCAAGTTCTTTACAGAGAGCATCCCCCAAGACACCATCAACATATTCGGATAAGGATGCTAATAATGCGCCGCAATTAATATCTTTTTTCATCCTAACTTCTCCGATTTTAGTCCTTCTCCATAATACTTTGAAAGCATCTCGCGCAATTGCAAACGCGCTCGCAAAAGCCTAACCTTCACCACCGATTCGCTGATATCCAGAGTTTCACTTGTTTCTGCAATAGATAGTTTTTCAATATCTCGCAAAATAAAAACAACGCGTAGCTTTTCGGATAGTCCCTGAATGGCTTTGTCTAAATAATTTTGCGCCTCCGAAGACATCAATTCACTTTCCGGCAAACAGCACCAATCGGAGAACTGCGTTAATAAAAGCTCATCCTCTTCATCATCTGCCGTATTATAGGTAATATCAAATTCGGGTTTTCTGCGGCGAATGAGCATCAAAGATTCGTTAACCGCAATTCTATAAAGCCATGTAGATATATTTGAGCGTCCCTCAAATTGGGGGAGAGCCTGAATAGCTTTAAGAAAAGTGTTTTGAAGCACATCTTCAGCATCTTGTGGATTTGCCAGCATTTTTAATGCTAAACGATAGATATTGGTCGAATATATATCTACAAGACGCGCAATCTCAGCTCGATTTCCTGAACGCAATAATTGCACAGAAAGCTCTTGCCGGTTTTCTTCACTCATTTAGATATTTCCTTAGATAAAAAGTTACATCCGTTTCAAAACTCCCCCCAGTATAACGTATGAGTATAAATATAGTATAAGCACCGCATTTTTGCGGATATGCTTTGCACCGC
>CAZERH010000147.1:0-5445 GCA_964515535.1 uncultured Anaerolineaceae bacterium | reverse complement strand
GATGTAGGTAGCGCGTTATTTAACTATGAGGGGCGTGGCTTGGTCGCGCGTTTTTTCAACAAAAAACCTATTTTTCGTACCGTGCGCCGTAGCGAATTTGATGCGTGGCTTGCAAATAAAGTCAAAGAGCGGGGGATAGAAATTAGAGAAGAAGTTAAGGTCGTGAAGGTAGAGGTTTTTGAAAATTATGCTCTTCTACAGACCAACAAAGGCGAATATCGCGCGAAAGTTGTCGTGGGGGCAGATGGCTCAAACAGTAGAGTCCGCGCTTCGGTGGCAAAAAGCAAGCCCCCACACGTTGGGAGGACGTTGGAGGCCATCGTCCCTGTTTACGCCACGTCCCAAGCGCAAAATAGCGCATCCTTCGAGTTTCATCCCATCGCAAAAGGAATCTCAGGTTATCTTTGGGATTTCCCCGCACAAATTGACGGAGAATCAAAGCGGTGTTGGGGCATTTACGATAGCAATATCATAAAACGAGAAAATCGCCAGCCTTTACGCCAAATTCTTGCCAAAGAAATGGCAAAAAACGGATACGATTTAGACGATTATGAACTCAAAGGACACCCCATCCGTTGGTATGAACCAAGAATCCAAACCACTGTGCCACGCATAATCCTTGTAGGCGATGCGCTTGGTGTGGATGCGCTTCTTGGCGAGGGCATCAGTCTTGCGTTGGGCTATGGACGCATCGCGGCAAAGGAGATTTTGCGTGCCTTCAAGAAAGACGATTTTAGTTTTCAGGGCTATGGAGGGAGATTATTACGCAGTCGGCTAGGCGGTGCATTGTGGAGACGTACTTTTATTGCAAGACTCTTTTATTCGTTTAAAAGCAGGTTTTGGCAAAGCTTTATTTGGCATTGGATTAAATGGCTACCGGCTTTACTTGGCGCAGTCTTTGTGATCGGATGGGAGAAAAAAAACAAAACTCGAGATAAAAATTCTCAATAGGGTCTATAAAGGACTATTCTTCTCCCTTGAACGGAGTCACCCTCTTTGACAAAGACGATAACAAAGTTTATCCTTGTCTTTACTTATCGTTTTTCCGCTAAAATTTCCCTTCATGTTTCTTCGTGGTAAGTACCTGAGCCTGATTGGCTGACGAATCTCGAACTTTTACCACAGAGCGCACGGAGAACACAGAGGAGGCTTTTAAAAAGAGCAAAAACGAGAAAATTTTTGCTCGAGTACTTAAGAAAAATAAAAAAATGAACAAACCTAAAATCAAAGACATCCTTGGCGACCTGCCCCTCACCGCTGAAATTTATTGGCTTCTCCGTCAAGGCGGCAAACCCCCTGTTGGCGGCTACTCTGCCGACCAGCTCAAAAAATCCCTGCCACATTGGGTGGCGCAGGCGCGCACCGCGCAACGCCCAAAAACCGGCAAACGCATTCTTATTTTCACCATGCTCCGCTATTGGGTCGAGCATTCCGCTATGACCGCTCTCGCTCTCTCCGCGCTCGGTCACGATGTCACCCTCGCCTATCTTCCCCACGCCCACTGGAAAAAAGTGGATAATCGTTTCGACCTGCGCAGGCAAGATTTATATCTCAAAGATGTTCTCAAACCCATCAACGAGATGGTGCAGACGGTTTCGCTTCTCTCTGCCTCTCAAGCGGATTCCCTTCCCGAAGAACTTTCCTCGCAATTGGATTCAGCCGCCTATCGGGATACCCAATACAGCCTGCTCCACGAAGAAATAGACGTGGATTCTGCCCTCTACGCCCGCAGATACGCGCGTGACCTGAGACATGCTTCCGTTATGTTGGCTTTTTTGCGGCGTGAAAAATTCTCCCCCCCTCGAGGGGAGATGTCCGAAGGACAGAGGGGGGCTTTTGACGCAATCGCCCTCCCCAACGGTTCGATTCTAGAATTCGGGATGACCTACAAAGTCGCCCGCTATCTTAACATTCCCGTCATAACTTACGAATTCGGAGAACAAAGCGAACGAATTTGGATGGCGCAAAATGATGATGTCATGCGCCAAGACACCTCCAAAATGTGGAACGCTCGCAAAAATACGCCTCTCACCGAAAAAGAATGGGACAGAGTCAAAGAGTTTTTCTCCGCTCGTCAAGGTGGTGGATTATGGGAAAACTTTTCCCGTAAATGGCAAAATATCACCTCACAGGGAAGCGAAAAACTCCGCGCTGATTTAGGATTAGATAATCGTCCCCTTATTCTGCTCCCTGCCAATGTTCTCGGCGATAGCCTCACGCTGGGACGGCACACCTTTAGCAAAAGCATGACTGAGTGGATGACGCGCACCATCGAATTTTTCGCCAAGAGAAACGATGTCCAATTCGTAATTCGTGTTCACCCCGGCGAATCCTTAGGATGGGGCTTATCGGTTTACGATATTCTCATCGAAAAATTCCCCGAACTGCCCGAAAATATCCACCTGCTTCCCGCAGATGCGAAAGTCAATACCTACGATTTAGTCAATACCGCTGACGTGGGCTTGGTCTTCACCACCACAGTTGGCATGGAAATGGCAATGATTGGACTCCCCGTCATCGTCACCGGCGAGACTCATTATCGCCGAAAAGGCTTCACCCTTGAACCCGAAACCTGGGATGAATACTTCGATCTGCTGGAAAAAGTTATCGCTGACTCGAAAAAATACGCCCCCAGCCGCGAAGCGGTCGAATCCGCTTGGACTTACGCCTATCGTTTCTTCTTTGAATATCCCCAACCCTACCCGTGGCACGTCCAACATTTTTGGGATGATGAGGCAAAATGGCCTCTCAAAAAAGTGATGAGTAAAGAAGGATTAGCGAAGTTTGAGAAAACCTTCAGGTATTTAACGGGAGAAGAGATGGCGTGAAACAAGTAGAGATATTTGCCCCTACTCATTATTTTGAGATAAAATCAACGTAACCCGCTTTAAAAAATATGACAAAAATTGAATTCAAACTCCCGCCTAAAAAAGCCCTCCTCACCATCCGCCCCCCAAAAGGCTGGATATCCCTTAATCTGCGCGATTTGTGGAACTACCGCGAGTTAATCATATTTCTCACTTGGCGCGATATTCTTGTCCGATACAAACAGACGCTACTCGGTGCAAGTTGGGCAATCATCAACCCTGTCGTCAATATGCTCGTCCTACAATTCATCTTTGGCAACCTTGCTCAAATGGACACAGGCAACATCCCCGGTCCTGTCTTCCGCTATACTGCCCTCCTCCCATGGATGCTTTTCTCCAAAGCCCTCTCCTCCTCAGGACGCTCCATGCTCACCAATCGCGGACTAATCACCAAAATCTATTTTCCGCGTCTCGTTATACCCATCTCTTCCGTCCTCAGCGGCGTGGTCGACTTTGGCATCTCCTTCCTCGTCATGATTGGCATGATGCTCTATTATAAAATCGCCCTCACTTGGGCAATTCTCCTTATGCCTCTGCTGGTCGTTCTCACTCTCATCGTTGCGCTTGGCGTAGGGCTGTGGCTTTCTGCTCTTAATGTTCTTTATCGAGATGTGGGATATATTCTCCCCGTCATGACCCAACTCTGGCTCTTTCTCTCTCCGGTTGGATATTCCTCCGCTTCTATTCCGGAGAATTTACAACTGCTTTACGCCCTCAACCCGATGACTGGCGTAATCGAAGCCTTCCGCTGGACAATGCTCGGCGAAGCGACCCCGAATTTAGGCTTGCAACTGACCATCAGCATCATCGTAGCGACAATCGTTTTAATCAGCGGGCTCTTCTTCTTCCGCCGCATGGAACGCACCTTTGCAGATATGATTTAACCGATACTACGCAAAAAACTCTTTATTTTCTCAAAATTTTAGATAAAACGACATTTCTCTTGCACAGAACAAAGGGTTGCCCTTATAGAGCAATGGCATGAGAGAAAAAATACAATTATTATTTATAAGGAGTTTTCCATGAAAAAAGCAATCGTAATTATCTTGCTCGCCTCCCTCATCATTGCCGCCGTACCGCACCAAGCCCCTAATCAGCCGGTTAAGCTTATTTTCATCCATCACTCAACGGGCGAAAATTGGCTCACGGATGGCTACGGGGATTTGGGCAAAACGCTGGGAGAAAATAACTATTTTGTCAGTGACACCAACTACGGATGGGGACCCAATAGTATTGGCGACCGCACCGATATTCCCGATTGGGTAGAGTGGTTTGCCAGCAATGAAACGCCAACTTATATGAACGCGCTTTTCAATGAAAGCGGGCAAAACGCTTCTTATACGCGTAATATCCCCGACCCCAGCGGTGAAAATGAGGTTATCATGTTTAAATCTTGTTTCCCCAACTCAGACCTTTACGGAAGCCCCAATGACCCGCCCGGTGATTATGAGGACCTAAGTGTTAGCGGTGCAAAATATGTTTATAACGAAATCCTGAAAACCTTTGGTGCTTACCCCGACAAACTGTTTATTGTCATCACCGCCCCTCCTCTTTCCGACCGCACCAACGCCGCTAATGCCCGCGCCTTCAACAATTGGTTGGTAAACGATTGGTTGCGTGAAAATGATTATCCCTTTAATAATGTGGCTGTCTTTGATTTTTATGATGTGCTTACAGGGCATGGGAAGGGGGACACGCTCTATTATCCCTCCGATGATGACCACCCCTCAGAAGAAGGAAGCCGGATTGCGACTGAGGAATTTCTGCCTCAGCTAAACTCTGCTTACAATCGGTGGCAAGCCGGAGACACCTCCGCACCGCCCGTGAGTGAACCTGCTCCCACTGAATCGGCAGAATCCCAGCCCGAAGCCTCCTCCGCGCCCCCTCCCTCTGCATCTAATTTAATTGACGATTTTGAAGGTGGAATCTCCGCAAATACCTACGGCTGGGAAGCCTATAAAGACGAAGAATCCGAAACAAGCATCACCTGCACACCTTCGGGGGACGTGGTTCACAATGGCGCAGGCTCAATGCGAATTGATTATAAAATTGCCCTCTATGCTTGGGCAACCTGCGACTTGACCTTTGAAAACCTGCAAAATTTCAGCAGTAGTGATGGGGTCTCCTTTTATGTTTACGCCGAGCAGGAAGAGACTTTCTTTAACGTAGACCTTTTCTTTGAAAACGAAGATTATGTTCACGAAGTGTCGTTGGATAATCATGGTGAGTGGGTGCAGGTCCACATCCCTTGGGCAGATTTCAAACGCGTAGATTGGGAGGAAAACGGTGGCTCGCCCTTCACCAAACCGGAGCAAATCAGCCGTTTTGCCTTTGGCTTTAGCACTCCCGACAACACAGAAATTGCCCCCAGCGGCACAGTATATATTGACGATTTTGCGCTGGGACAAATGGGAGCAGAATCTCCCCCGCCCGTCACTATGCCAGAGACAGAATCTGAGCCGGAAGAAGAAGCACCGAGCGGAAGCCCACTGCCTTGTGTGGGAGGCTTGGTGTTGCCCGTAGGCTTGGCTGGTTTGGCGTTTGGGCGCAAAAAAAGAATTGAAAGATAGACTTCTTG
>CAZERH010000146.1:0-5461 GCA_964515535.1 uncultured Anaerolineaceae bacterium | reverse complement strand
GAAGCAGGTGCTTCAACTTCCGGCGCGGTGGATTCTTCTTTCATTTCCTGCATCCAATCAGGCATATCACTTTCTGAAATTTCAGCAAGAGGCGTTTCTTCTTCCTCTACCGCTTTCATCCAATCCGGCATATCTTTATCAGCGGTTTCGGCAACCGTGGATTCTTCCTTTGTTACTCGCAACCAATCGGGAATATCCTCATCAGCAGTTTCTGTGGCTGGCTCTTCTTGTTGCGGTTTCTCCTCATTAAGCCATGCTAGGGCATCATCTTCTTCAGTAGCCCGTGTTTTATCAGCAAGGGGTGCGCCTTCGCTAACATCCTTTGCTTGCTCAACCCATTCCGGTGCAGATTCTGTTCTGGCACTGGGGTCGGTAATTAACTCTTCCGCTTTTGCGCCCTGATTGACGGCGAGGCTTTCCAGCCAGTTCATTGCCGCGTCTTGGTCATCAGCGGATGTGCCTAGACTGCCAATAAGATCATCTTCAACCCCCGCATCGTTTTGGGGAGATTCCAATGGTTTCTTATCTTTACTTTCGCTTTCGTTATCGTCTAAAAGGTCATTAATCCATTCGTCCGATGCCATATTGTCTCCTATTTCACTTTCATCTTCTATTTTTAATTCTTCAGAAACGGGTGCCATTGTTTTCATCCAATCGGGCATTTCTGCTTGGGAAAGGGCAACCGCGTCTTCTGTTGCTGAGCCTTCTGGGTCGGGATTAGAGCTGTCGAAGAATGAGGTGGGTTCAGCTTCTCCATCTGAACTACCCCAACCTGCCGCGCGCATGAAGTCGGGAATTTCTTCTTCTGCGCTAGATTTTTCCATAGAGGAAGCAAGTTCAGGGTCACGCGCGTTTCGATTCTGTTTCAGCCAGTCAGGTTCTTCATCTCCGCTCGATTCTATCCCCGATGAGTTTCCCCATCCGCCAGATAATTGCAAAGCCTCTCCCGGATGCCAATCTAATCGTTCTAGGCTAATTGCCATGTCCGAAACTTCATCTACGTTAAAAACCGAGCCTTTAATGAAAGCAGTGTAGGGGTCGAGTGCATTGACCCGCTGGGTATAAATTTGTATGCCTTCGGCGCGGCTGGTTTCCGGTAAAATTTCAATGAGAATACGGTTGGCGTCAAGGCAATATGGAAATTTTTTAAGAATATCCGAAGCAATTTGCGAGGCTTCTACTCGCTGTCCCGAACGAAAATAGGCGTTTGCGAGTAAAACTTGCATATCCGCTCTGCCCGGGTCTTTAGATTCTACGCTTCTGATTTCGGCGATAGCTTGTGCATATAATTCGCCTTGCACATAAACATGGGCAAGTGCGCCACTGGTCATGCGGATTTTTGTCGGTTCCACCCCATCTCGGCGACCATAAAGTCGTTGCAATTCGCCTTGCACTGCGGCATTAGATGGCTGTGATTCAAAGGCGCGTTGCATATGCCAAATAGCTTCATCGGCTTTGTTTTTCTCATCTGCAATCATGCTCATGCCCACGTGAGAAACGAAATCGTTTGGTACCGATGTTAGTACACGCGAGAAAATATCGCCCGCATCGTTAAATCGCTTTGCCTCAAGATATGCCTTCCCCAGCAAGCGATAGGTTTCGAGATATTTGGGAAAAGTCTTTAAAATATGGTGGCAATGACTAATCGATTCGTCAAATTGCCCCTGATCAATCAATGTGCTAATTTCTCTATTATAGATTCGTAAAGATACTTTTGCCATATTTGCACACTCCTCCGTCTAGTATGCACTATTCCTTAAAATTTCGCAAGTTTTAATCGTAAAAAAGCGGAAGTGGTTGCACTGCCTCATCGCTAAAAATATGTGCTTTGAGAATGTTTTTTTTAGCTTGCTCTAAAAGCACAACGTTATTAGCGTGGATGGTAAAAAGCGGTTCATCTTCTTTTAAGAAATCACCAACTTTATGATGGATAATGATTCCAACCGCGTGGTCAATGGAATCGTCTTTTGCGGCGCGTCCGGCACCCAACTTCACCGCAGATTCGCCAACGATACGCGCGTGGATTTGGGCTAGAGTGCCGCTCATTGGTGCGTTAACGGTCTCTATCCATTTTGCCTTTGGAAATTTGGATACATCGTCTATATAACTCACGTCCCCGTCCTGTGCAATCACTAACTCGCGGAATTTGGCAAAAGCACGTCCATCAGCAAGAGCTTCTTCTGCCATTTGACGGGCAGAGGCTTCATCTTCTGCTTTTTCGCCCAGAAGCAACATTTGCGCTGAAACATGCAGACAATGTTCTTTAAAATCGGCTGGACCTTCACCGCGTAAAGTGTCAATCGCTTCTGTAACTTCCAATGTGTTCCCCACCGCGTTGCCCAGGGGCTGATTCATGTCCGAAAGAAGAGCAATTGTCTTGCGCCCCGCCAACTTCCCGATGGCGACCATCCGCTCAGCTAACTCACGCGCCTCTTCAACCGTGTGCATAAATGCGCCAAGTCCGAGTTTTACATCTAAAACAATTGCCTGTGCGCCCGCGGCGATTTTTTTGCTCATAATTGAAGAGGCAATCAGCGGCATGGAGGGCACTGTGCCGGTCACATCACGCAGTGCATAAAGTTTTCCGTCCGCAGGAGCAAGATTTACGCTCTGCCCTGCCAAAACCATGCCATGCTCTTTAAGTTCCTTTTTAAATTCTGCCGTACCGAGATTAACGCGAAATCCGGGAATGGATTCCATTTTGTCCAGTGTCCCGCCGCTAAAGCCCAGTCCACGACCGGACATTTTGCCAACGGGAAGTCCACATGCTGAGACCAGAGGCAGAACAACGAGCGTAGTTTTATCTCCCACGCCTCCGGAGGAATGTTTATCTATGGCAATATCAACAACGTCCGAAAGATCGAGCGTATCACCGGATGCGGCAATCGCTAGGGTTAAATCGGTGGTTTCGCGCGCGGTCATCCCATTCAGCAAAACCGCCATCGCCCAAGCCGATGCCTGATAATCCGGAATTTCACCTTTGGTAAATCCCTCAACAAAAAAAGTGATTTCTTCTTTGCTAAGTTCTTCTTTTTCTCTTTTTTTAGTGATGATGTCTATGGCTCTCATTTTGTCTCTTTTATAAAGGTAAGGGCTGGTTGATTGATATTTTTAACACAAAGGTCACGAGGATTCTCTAAGAAAAAACATAAAAACACTTAAAAAACGTGACGATTTGTTAAATCTGCCTAATTCGTGTTCTGTTTTTTAGTTTTTCCTTTACGTTTTCTTTGTGTGCTTCGTGTTTAAAGAAAATTCTTGAGTCTTATTAGTCAATCAGGGGTAAACGGTATCTTTTCAGAACGTCCTAATTGTACCCGATGTTTGGGGCTATGGAGCTAAAAAATGTTTTTCTCCGCTCACCAAGTCTCCACAACGGGAGCCAGCCTAAAACACGCATGTCCCTTCCAATTCCCCCAAAATAGTTGACCCCTTTTCACAAATCATATACACTAATCTATATGAATAGACACTCTAAAACAGGTTTGAGTTCTCTTGACCTTCTTGGTGATATTCCACGTGGGGAAAGAATCCTACTTAAGGTGTTTTTGCGCGAGCCTGTTATCTTAAAAGCTGATTTTTCTAAGCAGGAAGAAAGATTGAAAGAAGAGAAAAATCTTTCAACAGAAGAGATTGCAGAGGCAATAAAAGAACTAAAAAAACGCGGTTGGCTGAGTGAAGATGGGGAAAATTATGTGTTGATGCAACAAAAAAGCCGATGGGGCAGAGCGCATGAATAATCTAACCGGCGCAAACGCGATTTTTTACTCATAAAAAAGGCGAAATTAAAATAACTCATGTCCCCACAAATATCTTCCATAAAAAAAATCGAACCCCGCCTACGCCCTTTTCTCCCAGCCGATTTATACGTATCAGCATGGGTAGATCCCTCGCCAACCACCTTAGAAAAAGTATTTGGGCATCTTCGCACCCTTCAACGGGTTCTATACGATTATTCATCGCACCACCTTGCAGAAAATCCACCCCAACCGGGCGTAGTACGTCAAAAATGGCAACGCGGCACCTTGATTTTTACCGATTTGGCAGGGTTTACGCACTTGATGGAAGCAAACGCAAAAAAGGGGCAAGCGGGCGCGGCATCTTTGCTAAAAGTCCTTAATAAGTATTTTGCCGACATGATAGAAATTGTCAGCAAATCGGGCGGGGATTTACTTGAGTTTACGGGGGATGCCATTCTGGTGCTTTTCCCCGCAGATCAAGAAAAAAGTGATTTGCGTAAAGCGATTCGCGCCGGATTAAGAATGCAACGCGCCATGAAGAAATATGAAGATATTGAAACCCCGCAGGGCAATCTTTATTTGGGAATGCGAATCGGCATCCACCGCGGAAAATTCTTGGTTGCAGATGTAGGCACACCGCGCCGAATGGAGCATATTTTGCTCGGTGGCGCAGTTCAAAAAGCCAAATTAGCTGAAGGGGCGGGGAAAGTGGGGAGGGTTTGCCTCACTGAATCAGCTTTTGTTCAGGTAAAAGAAGATTTTGAATTTGAAGAGCATATTGCCCAAAATAACGAGAACTATAAATTGGTTATTGACAATTTCAGCGATAAAGAGCTTGGCGAATACGAACTTTCTAGCCTCGCCCGCAAACGTTTATTCTCTGCTATCCTAGTAGATAAAAGCGTACAAGCTTTGGTAACAGAAATTGCACAAATTTTAGATTCTATAGAGCCTCTCGCCAGCTTTATCCCCTCCCCCGTTTTAAATTTACTGGTAGAAAGTGCCGCCAAACGCCGCATAAAACCGGATTTTCCCACGCCAACGGTCATCTTTGTTAATTTGGTCGGCTTACCGGAATTAGTAGACCGCGCGCTCCCTGGGGAAGAATTGAAAATAGTTAACACCCTCTCAAAAGTTGTCGCCAGAATTAACGCCGCGGTAGAAGAACAAGGTGGCGTATTAAAAAAAGTGACTTATCACGTCTCCGGCTCCGATATGGTGATTTACTTTGGCGTACTCAACGCGCATACAAACGACCAAATCCGTGCCGCTACCACAGCGTTGAAAATTCGTGAAATTATAGAAAAAGTCAAAATTTCCTCAGTTGGTGGCGTATCTATAGACGCGACTTGTCAGATAGGTATTAATTTCGGTCCCGCTTTTTCAGCCGAAGTTGGCGAGCCAAACGGGCGCAGGGAATTCAACCTTTTAAGCGATACCGTCAACGTAGCCGCACGCCTAATGGATAAAGCGAAACCGAATCAAATTTTAGTGAGTCGATCTGTGCATGAGAAAATAAAAGACGATTTTTCCTCCGTGCATTTAGGCGATGTGGCATTGAAGGGGAAGGGCGCACCGGTTCCGATTTTCGAGTTGAATGTGAAACACAAACCAGCTACATAACAACTTCAAAATATCACAATTAAAAACTTTCCAGCCACCTGACACTTTGGCAGCCCAATCCGCTTGACAGCTAACACAGTTGCTCTGTGGTAAAAAGG
>CAZERH010000145.1:0-5476 GCA_964515535.1 uncultured Anaerolineaceae bacterium | reverse complement strand
GTCCCACGCGTGGATTTTGAAAAACTCTCCGACAAGCGCAGAGGGGAAAGCTCCGAGACAATCCGCGCGAGGGTGGAAAAAGCACGCGAAAAACAAAGAGAGCGTTTCGCCGGTCTCAATAACGGGGTAATGACCAACGCCGATATGCGCGTTGCAGAAGTACGCCAGTTTTGCGAATTAGATGAAGAGGGGCAAAGTCTCATCAAAACGGCGATGGTGCAGTTGCAACTCTCTGCACGAGCCTATCATCGAATCTTAAAACTATCACGCACGATTGCTGATTTGGCGGGGGAGGAGGAAATCAAATCCACGCATTTGGCGGAGGCGTTGCAGTATAGACCCAAGGGGATGATGGTGTAAGAATGGCGGGATTGTTTATGACAAAAATTCTCTTTTCTTTTAAGGCAAACGCATAACATTGAAAACAGTTTGTCACAATGTTGCAACATTGTTTTGCTATACTGATTTCGGTATGGCATTTTTCTTTTAATGGAGCTTTTATGAGTAATCAACCGTTGAATATGAGTATGGGTATCAAGTCACAAGCAAAGTGGTTTCTGGATATTTTTTTTCGTCCCAAAAGAGCTTTTCAGCAAATTTCCGAAAAGAAAAATGGGGTTTGGCTATTGCCTTTGCTTATTATGAGCGTATTAGCAATAGGTTACGCCAGTGCATCTGCACGAGCTAATGTCTCTTTTGCCTTTGATGGTATGCAAGGTATTGATATAGAAAATTCTGAAATAATAGTTTCTCAAGACGGAGAAGATTTGCAGTACGATTTGTCTGAAGCTGAGAAGATTTCGAGCATGCCCGAATCGTCTGTTTTTTTGGATAGTATTGGATCAATATTTCGCATTTGGTTAAGTTGGGGTGTTCTCGCCATTGTGCTTTACCTTTCAATAACACTTTTCGGAGGGAGAACAGAAAATATCCATTTATTGAACATGGTCGCATGGTCTGGTATGCCTCTAGCCTTAAGAGATTTTATACGCATTGTCACAGTTAATTTTATGCATAAACCCATCATAAATCCAGGACTTTCTGGTTTCGTATTGTCTCAAAATGGGTATAGCTCTCTTTTTTGGAATTCCTTTCTAGGTATCGTGGATATTTATTTGATATGGAGTCTCGTATTGTTGGTGTTTGGCGGAAAAGAAATTAGTCAGTTGAATTTTTGGAAATCCATTAAATCTGTACTTATTCCCGCTTTCTTGTTATTGATTATTTACTCTCTTACCAGTGCGGAGTTAATCTCTCTCTCTCTGCAAATCAAAGAAGGAGTTGATTTTGCTGAAGGTTTCTAATTCTTCTGATGTTTTTATTCAAGTTTCCGGTTTAGCGCGTTCTTTTGAAATTGGCAACCAAATTATTCACGCGCTACGAGGTGTCGATTTATCTATTCAGAGTGGTGCATTTTGTACGGTTCAGGGGCATTCCGGTTCAGGGAAAAGCACTCTACTTTATTTGATCGGCGGGTTAGATCGTGCTACCTCTGGTCACGTACAAATTGCAGACTGTGTAATTGGTGAATTGGATGAAAATCAACTTGCAGAATTTCGCAGACAAACAATGGGATTTATTTTTCAAAGTTATAACCTGATACCCAGTATGACAGCGTTAGAGAACGTAATTTTCCCGATGATATTCTCTGGGGTTCCCCAAAAAAAACGATTGGAACGAGCAAAGGAAGTTCTGGCTCATGTTGGGCTAGATGATCGTATGGAACACCGTCCTTCTGAACTATCGGGAGGGCAACAACAGCGTGTGGCAATTGCGCGTGCATTGGTCAATCATCCCTCTCTCATCTTGGCAGATGAACCAACAGGAAATTTAGATACGGCGAGTAGTAAAGCTGTGATGGAAATTCTGAAAGACCTTAATCAAAAAGAGGGTGTCACTATCATCTTAGTAACACATAATCCAGATTTGGTTAAGTATGCAACACAAAGAATAAGTATTCTTGATGGTCAAATTATTTCAAACGCAAAAGGACAATAAGTTATGAAGTCATTTAATAAAAATTTCTCAAAAATAATACTGGTGTTGGTTTTAATTGCCACTTTTTCATCCTCCGTTGTAAAAGCAGAGGGTTTTCTTCAAAGTGCGCCAACTGCTACTGCAACACCTATCACTCCCATACCTTCAGCAACCATTATATCTACACCTACTGCTACATTTGCACCTACTGCAACGTGGACAGCCAGTGCTACAAGTAGCCCAACAGAGACACCTCCCCCTTCTGCAACTCCGGACGAAAATGAAGGGGCAAAACGTCCTATTCTGATCATACAAAGTTATACCGTCAAGCCGGAAGGTCTAACCGTGGGAAAAGATTTCAAGTTGAAAATTAATCTTCGCAACGAAGGAACTCTCCCTGCACGAAATATAATTCTTTCTTTTGATGCAAGTATTTTCTTGCCGCGCCAAACAGGGGGGATTCTTACCGTAGATAATATCTATCAAGATAATAGTGCGGGATTGAAGCAAGTTTTTACCGTTAGCTCAGCCGCCGAAAACGGGGCAAACTTGCTTCGAGCTACGGTTAGTTATACTGATGGAGCGGGGAATGCTTATAGTGAATCCTATCTCTTTACTCTTAATGTAAAAAGAGCCTGGGGTGGCGGTGTCGCTGTGACCAAAACGCCTGTTCCGAGTGATAAGCCACAGTTGGTTATTACTTCTTATCAAACGGATTTAGAAGATGATCACCTACAAGCCGGCAACCAGTTTACGCTCACCTTGCAAATTAATAATACAGGGAAACGGGACGCGCGTGGCGTTAGCATGGCTATTGGCGGAGCAACATCGAGCGGTGACCAAAGCTCAGGAGGCAATGACCAAGCCGGAAACGCGTCCGTCTCGATGTCCGGAGGTGATTTTTCTCGTTTTGCACCAATCGGCGCATCTAATGTCCAGACGCTGGGGACAATTTCCGCAGGGGCTTCTTTGCAAGTTAGCCAACGGTTAATTGTTGGCGTAGGCACAGAAGCCGGAGCCTATCCTTTTAAAATATCTTTTGTCTACACTGATAAAAACGGGCGAACAATCATTGATGATCAGGTGATTACATTAATAGTTTATGCGCCGCCAACCCTTGAAATCGGTTTTTATCAAGAATTAGATGACTTGACGGTTGGTCAGGTTGGGAATCTTCCTTTGCAGGTGGTCAATCTTGGCAAAAAAACTGTTATTCTCGGACATATTACCCTTTTATCCGGTGATGGCGTTTTAGAAAAAAACACAGCAACAATAGGTTCTATTGGTGCCGGAGATTTTTATTCTCTTGATGCGCTTTTTACCCCCTCGCAAGCAGGAAAACGGGAAATTAAGATTCTCATTGAATATAAGGATTATTTTAATAACCCGCAAGTTGTAGAGCAAACTTTACAGGTCAATGTACAGGAGCTACCTGAGTTTTCTGACGAAGAAGGGATGGACGACTTTTCTCTTATTGAAGAAGAGAGTCAACCGCTTACAATTTGGCAACGTATCGGTCAATTTTTTAGCGGTTTATTCGGTCTTGATAGTGGTTCAGGGGCATAAGATGAGTACTAAAGATTTTGTGATATTGATTTGGGGAAATTTGATGAGGCGCAAAGGACGTGTTGCTCTAACTTCTATTGGTGTCGTTGTTGGGACAGCCTCTATTTTGATCCTCGTTTCTCTAATTACCACATTGAAGGATAATGCGGCACAAAGCATTTTTGGCATAAGCGAAATGAAAAAAATTCAAGTTTCTCCCGGATACGGAGAAAGCAACGAGGAGGATGAAGATTTTTTCTATGGGGGTGTATCTTATGATGATAGCGGAAATGAAAGGACTCCCACTGTGCCAATTACACAACGTTCTGTGGATTATTTTTCATCTATTCCTAATGTCGTATCTGTGATGCCTATGGATAGGGTCGAAGGTTATGGCACTTTGACTTATAAAAAAACGGAAAGTTGGGCGGAAGTGATGGGGGTTGTTTCTAGTAACTTAAGCGGAATGGGACTTGTGGCATCTGCGGGGAATTTGAATTTGACAAGCGGAACAATTGTTCTCGGAGCGAGTCTTCCGGAAGACTTTATTGAAAGAGACAACAATCGCCCCGGAGACACGCACGCGCTTCCATCAAATTTACTTGGGGAGAAGATTTCCTTTATTATTATAAAATACACACCTGATGGTTATGAAGAGCGTAAGGTAATCCATCTTCGAGTAATCGGGATTCTAAAAGAAGATGATAGTGAAAATGATTGGCAGGCTTTTATTTCAATGAGTGATGCTCAGACACTTAATCAATGGTATACGGGTAAACGGATTAATCGAGATCGAAGTGGTTATCAGCAAGCTATTATTTTAGTTGAGGATTCTAAACAAACATTAAGCGTATCAAAAGAAATTTCTGAGAAAGGATATAAAACCTATACCGCCCAATCTTTTGTTAAGGGGATTAATAGTTTTTTTCTTGTGTTGCAAATTATTTTTGGAGGCATTGGCGCAATTTCTCTCTTTGTAGCGGCAATTGGCATTTCAAATACGATGACAATGGCTATTTTGGAGCGAACGCGCGAAATCGGCTTAATGAAAGCTATTGGGGCAACAAACCAAGATGTTTTGACCATTTTCCTAGGTGAAGCCGGCGGCATCGGATTTCTTGGCGGTATAGGTGGTGCGCTTTTAGGATGGTCCGCAAATTTTATAATTGGCTTGGGCGCAAAGAATGTCCTATCTTCGGGAGAAGGCGGTAATTCATTTGTAACGCATACATCTTCCGGGGCAATACTATTTATTATCGCTTTTTCAACTTTTATCGGTATTCTTTCCGGTATATATCCGGCTTTGCATGCCGCCACGCTTGTGCCCGTTGAAGCGTTGAAGACAGAATAAGACTCTTTATTAATGAACAAATTATATAAAACAAGAACAAAAAAAGCCCTTTTATTCTTGATATTTCTCGCCATCTTTATTCGCCTTTTTCCCATTTTGTTAGAAGGAATAAGTTTTCTATATCTAAACAACATAACCACCACAAAATTTGAAGTGAGAGAAAATATAGTCTATATAAATGGCGATATTAACGCAAAAACTTACGAGCAATTTGTTGAATTGATGGAAACAAATCCGCAGGTAGACACTCTTGTTGAAGAAATAGTTCAGGGGAGCATTGATGATGAAACGATGATAAAGCTGGGCTATTTTGTAAGGGAACGGGGGTTGAAAACCAAATTAACCGCTTCATCAGAAATTGACTCCGGTGGTGTTGATTTATTTTTAGCAGGCATCGAAAGAACTATGGAAGAAGGAGCGCATATCGGCGTTCATTCATGGAGTGATATTTTTAAAGAAGCAAAAGATTACCCCAAAGATTCACGGGAACATGAAGCAAACAGAAAATATGTTGAAGATATGTTGGGAACAGATGATTTCTATTGGTTCACGATTTATTCAGCTTCAGCGGATGACATTCATGAAATGACTATGGAAGAAATT
>CAZERH010000144.1:0-5493 GCA_964515535.1 uncultured Anaerolineaceae bacterium | reverse complement strand
CAGATATGATTTCTGCCATGCCCAAAGGCGCAGATTCTCCGGAGGCGCAGGCGATTGTGGCGCGTTGGCGTAGGCATATAGATTATTTTTGGACACCTAATCTAGATCAATTACTTGGTTTGGCAGTCATGTATGGGCAGTCACCGGATTTTAAGACTAAATTTGATGCCATGCACCCGAGGCTAACCGATTTTTTTCGAGAGGCGGTTGAAATTTATGTTAACGATTGCGAAGAACTGTAAAGTAGTCGCTATCGAAAATAGGCTCATTTAATGATTGAACTTGAGAGGGGCGAATAACACTTGGCTTGACGAAAGCCCTCTCTGGGGCTAAAATACGCCCGTATTTGGAAAAGTCGCCTCCTGATGGAGGCGCATTTTTTGTCTATAAGCCTTTTAAAGGAAACACCTGATGAGTGAAGAGAATTTAGCCCCCGAAGAAGATGTTGTAGAAATGATGGAAGATGGCACGGAGACTATCCAAGCCGAAAAAATTAATATGAATCAATCGGGAGCAAATAGTATCTTTGCCGACGAGATAAAAATGTCACAAAGCGGAGCGGTTGGTTTAAAGGCGCATACTGTTTCTATGCGAGAATCTGGGGCTTTTGCGCTGTCGGCAGACGAAGTGAAAATAACGGATGGCGGCGTTTTTCTTTTACAAGCAGAAAATGCTCAGGTGCAGGGAAGTGCCGGCGTTGTTTTGGCAAATAATGTTGAACTTCAGGAAGTTGCCGTTTTGGCAGTAGCAAGCCAAAATTTGCGCGCGGAGCGCATCCGGACTAAGATTTTGTTGGCTGGGAATGTTGAAGGTGAAGTCCACACTGTGGTGGATACGCGCGAGGCAATCCTAATTGGGATAGTGGGCGGTATTGTTTCGGGCATTATGCTCTTGATGGGAAGATTTCTCTTTGGACGTAAATAATCAAAACCCCTCGGTATACTCGAGGATAACTAGTAGAACATGGTAATCTCGATAAGTTTCGAGGTGAGAGGTGTTCGAGGAAGATACGATGGATAAAATTAGTGTAGATGCAGAAAAACGTGAAGTAATTGGTAAGAAAGTGAAAGTTTTACGCCGTGAAGGGAAGTTACCTGCGGTAATTTATGGTCATGGGATTGATGAGGCGATGCCGATTGCCTTAAATCATAGAGCCACCAGCCGTATTTTGGCGAAGGCTGAATCATCCAGCTTGATTAATGTGAATTTGGAGGGCAAAGAATACCCAACTTTGGTGCGTGAAAAACAATGGGATTATATTAAGCGTTCTTTGCTACATATTGATTTTCAAGTTGTTTCGATGACGGAGAAAATTGCCGCTATGGTGCGTGTTGAGCTTGTTGGTGTAGCACCTGCTATCTCTGATTTTGGTGCGATTTTGATTTCCGGTTTGACTGAAGTTGAAATCGAAGCTCTGCCCGCTGATTTACCTGAAAGTCTTGAAGTGGACATTTCAGGGCTTGAAAAAATCGGTGACACGGTTTTGATTCGAGACCTTGAACTTTCAGATAAATTGACTGTGCTAAACGATCCGAACTCTATGCTTGCTGTAACCAGCGCAATGGAAGAAGAGATTGTTGAGGAAATCGATGTTGTTGAAGACCTCGAAGGTGAAGAAGTTGTTGAAGGCGAAGAAGGCGAAGAAAGTGAAGAAGCCGAAGAATAATTTTAGTTGCTAGAATCAAAAGAGCGAGGCATTTGCCTCGCTCTTTTTGTTTTAAAAGTCTGATGTCTAAAGTCTAATCGCGCTCAAAAAATTGACAGTAATCCGCGCCGTGGCTCCCCAGAGCAATTCGCCATCGTAGGGATGGTAGGCAATGGTGGGGTGCTGTGCTTGGGGGTGTTGAAATTGCCAATAATTTTCAGAATTTGCTAACCAATTGAGGGGCATAGTAAAAACACGCGCGACCTCATTGCAAGAAACAGAAAAAGCATAAGCCCAAGGGAAAACGCCCACAACAGGTGTAATTTCGAAATTTGTAACCGTGCGCACTTCGTTTATTCTCCCCAAAATTTGAATATCCTTTGCTTTTAGCCCAATTTCCTCATCAGCTTCGCGCAGAGCCGTTTCTTCAAAATTTTTATCTTGCGGGTCGCAATGTCCGCCGGGAAACGCAACCTGCCCGCTATGCTCATTCATCATATCGGCGCGGCGGGTGAAGAGCAACTGCCATTCCCCGGCGTAAAAAGTTAATGGAACAAGAACAGCGGCACATTTAATAGGACTGACGATCTGCTCAGTGGGACGACCAACATAGCCGTCTGTGGAGGGCATTTTTTTTGCGTGGTAACTTTCGCGGAGACGTTCTTGGATTTGGGCTTGGGTGAGAATCAAAATCTTAATTTTCTCCCCGAACAGGATTGCCGCAAAAGTGACACGCGGCGGTTTCCTTGTCTATCCACGCCACCTCATCCGAGCGGATTGGTGCACCGCAATTGGCACATTGGGTTGGCAAGGTAGTGCGGGATTTGTTTTGCCTTTCTTCTATTTTGTCGCGATGGGGTAGTCTTTTTTCTAATAAATCTTCTATTTCTTGCGCTTCTGTATCTAACCCCAATTCTTTTAGTTCATCTATTGTGCGTTGACCGAAACGGTGAAGAGATTCCCATTGTTTTTTTGCGGATAGGATAGTTAATCCACGAGTGAGATGGGGCATCCCTTTTTCAATATCTTCAGCAAGGATATAAGCCCGCCCCGCGCGAAGATGGTAAATAGGGGCACGCGCCCCGCGTCGTGTTTCTGTGCGGAGAGCGATTCTCTCAAAAACTTCGGCGGCTTCGCCGTAGCTCTCATTTTCCATTAGTCTATTTGCGCGTCGTAAAGCAGGTGGAACGCGGCGAGGTCTTGACCTACGTCTTCTCATTTTCACTATTCCGCGGGGCGAAACTCAACTAATTCCATCGTTTCGCTCAATGTTATGGGGAAAGTCATCCCGTTCATCCGAACACTGACCTCGGTAATATCCATTTTAACCATGCCGATATAAGGTTCAAAAAAATGTGTTGAGTCGATAAAAAGAACGCTATCCAGTTGCATGCCGCCCATATCCAACGCGATATCCATTGTCATTTCTCGGCTTACTTCAATTGCGTTTGTATAGGTTCCGGCTTCAACGGTGACACTTTGTCCTGTTGCCACCGTTTGCCATTTCATCAAAACAGGAGAATTATCAATAGTCACGGTCACAGATTCTCCCTCATTTTCCATTGTGATTTGACCGTTCATTATATATTCTGATTCCCAACTCATATCCCAATTATTAGCAATTAAAGTCTCTTCGGTTGGGGCAATATAACCGGAAATATAGTCCATGGTCATTTCGCCATCAAGCATATCGCCCAAAATAGTCCCCATTGAAATCGCGGGGAAGTGTTTAATTACGCCCGCATCACATTCAACGGTAGATTGGGTGGTGATTCCAGTACTCATATTCACCATGTCGATTCTGGCTAAATTTCCTTCTACTTTGGCAACCGTCATTCCCGTCTTCGTTTTGCCTTCTGGACTGGTGCTTGTATAGACCATTTGCTGACCCGCGAGAAGCGGATAAAAGATATTATTGCAAGACTCATTTCTGTTGGCAGAAGTTTCGCTTTCTGTAGCCATCGCCTCTGCGCTTGGCATTATTTCCGCCTCGGCAGAATCAGCGTTTTCTTTGGTGGTTTTCGATGTGAGAAAGTTGCACGAGAGCGTAAAAATAAGCAAACTTATAATAAGGGGGTATAGGTATTTTTTCTTCATGATTTTTTTCGATTTATGAGATGTAGAACCACACTGCATTTGAGAAAAGGCGTTGCGGTTAGGGGAAATTTGTATTATTTTTTGGTCTTTCAGACTTCGCGGGAGGGTTATCCTAAAACAGCGATTTGAGCCACAAATTTTACGAATTTCTCTGATTTTTTAGCTTTTTTTTGCGAAAATTCGTGTTGCTTTGTGGATTCTTTTTGAGACTACCGTGAAACCCTAAAGAGCCTTATTTTTCTTCTTCACTATTCGGATTCTCAACTCTTGTCACGCTTCGTGCAAAAATTAAAAATCCTGTATGAGCAATCATCCTATCTGTGGGACGCAAACGCGATGATTGGGGTTTGTAATAACGTAGCATAATTTCACAAACTTCAATAAAAGCAAAATCAGTCTGATTTAATGCCAAAAGGAGTTGCTCCACTTGGTTGAATGTTGGCACGAGACAGCCAAAATATCCCCCCGGTTTTAGGGCGGCGCGCACCTGTCCCAAATAATCATGTGGGTTTCGGACATCTAAAAATAACGCATCGGCGTTGAGGGCGGGAAAGCCTTCGGCAATGTCACCCAAGCCAAAATCCACGCGCGTCTCTAGTCCTAGTCGCCGTATATTTTTTTTGGCAAGTTCCTGCATTTTTTCGCGAATTTCGTAGCTATAAACGTGTCCCTCATCCCCCACGGCGTGCGCCAAAGCGGTGGTCATCGAGCCGGAGCCGGTTCCTGCCTCAATCACGCGCGATCCCGCCCCAATTCCCATTGTGACGAGAATAAATCCTATATCTTTTGGATATAAAATTTGCGTGTTGCGCGGCATATCTCGTAAAAGGTCTGCCAGCGAAGGCGAAAAAAGATAAAAAGGCGCGTCTGTGTGGCTATAAACTTGCGTCCCCCACGGCAAGCCGATGAGATCATCGTGCTTCAAAATGCCGCGATGGGTGTGAAAATCCATTCCGGCTTTGAGCGTGATAATAAAATGTTTGTGGCGTTGCCCAACGAGCAAAATTAGGTCGCCATCTTGAGCGTGTGTGGTGTGTTTATTCCATGTCATGCGATTATCTTACCACGCCCAGCCAAAGTTGATAAATGCCAAAAATGGATAGAGCAATTGTGGCGAGGATTAATAAACTACGGCGAAAGCGAGCGTGTTTTTGACTTGCTTGCCCTAAAATAACGATCAGCGCGATATTGAGGGAAATCATCGTCCCATAAAATGCGAGCATGAAACTGATGCCGATGGCAGGGCTTTCTTCCAGCCCCTGCAAAAAAATGGGACCGCTCACCAAGCTCCAAAAAATATAGGGACCCGGGCTGAGGAAATTCATTGTTGCCGCTTTCCAGATATTTTGTTCTTTAGATTCTTCTTCGGCGTTTTTATCGAAATTGCGCCACTGTTGAAAAGATGACCATGCCAAAAAGAGAATAAAAATTCCGCCTGCTATATAAAGTCCCCGTTGCAGGGATTCGGGCATCTGCTTAAGTACAAAGACGGCTAAGATAATGATGGGTCCATCACTAATCAAGGGTGCGAATGCGGCGATTAGCGTTTTTCGCCAGCCGTTTGCGAGCGTTTGCGTGATGAGATACGTTTGGAAAGGTCCTGGCTGTGCGCCTGCGGCGAATCCGAGGGTGATGCCGGAGATGATGTATGGGAGCATAAAGTGCCTTGCGGTTAAAGGTTAAGGGGAGTTGCCTCGATTGACTGACAAAACTAATTTCAGGGCATTTTTTACCACAGCCCCACAAATACA
>CAZERH010000143.1:0-5510 GCA_964515535.1 uncultured Anaerolineaceae bacterium | reverse complement strand
CGCCAGCCACAGGGGAACTTTTTCTTGGATTTCGGATTTGAACGCGCCGCGAAATTTCAAGCCAATTGCGACATTTTCATAAACGGAAGAATCAAATAAAAGCGGGTCTTGCATCACCAGCGCGATTCTGCGCCGATAATCCGTATCGGACTCGTTTGGGGCTGGAGTGCCGTTAAAGAAGATTTGCCCGACATTGGGCTTAAGCAAACGCGCCAAGCTCAACAATAAAGTCGATTTTCCAGCGCCGTTGGGACCAACTACAGCCAAAACTTCCCCCCGCTTAATCGATAACTCATTCACGCGCAAAACATCCTTTTTGCCGCGTTTGATAAGCAATTTTTTGATGGTGATTAAGTTTTTCATTCTTCCCCTCTTTGTTGAATCCAAGTCAACGCCCAATTGACCAAAAAGGTAATCAGCAAAAGCAACGCGCCTAATGCGATTGCCATCTCAAAATTACCCTTGCTCGTTTCCAGTACAATCGCGGTCGTCAAGACGCGCGTCTGGTTGCGGATATTCCCGCCGACCATCATAGACGCGCCCACTTCGGAGATGACCGATCCAAACCCCGCCATGAGTGCGGCTAAAAGCGGAAGTCGCGCCTCGCGCCATAGCGACCAAATCATTTGCCAACGAGAAGCCCCCAGCCCGTAAAGTTGCAAACGCAAACGCGGGTCAAGTGACTGCAAAGCGGCGGAGGTGAGACCAATTACCACCGGTGCGGAAATCACCGTTTGGGCGATGATAATTGCGGCGGGGGTATAGATTAAATTCATCTCGCCGAAAGGACCTGACCTCCACAGCATCATCGCCACAAAGAGACCGACCACCACTGGCGGAAGCCCCATCCCGGTATTGACGACACTTAAAAAGAAAGAACGTCCCCAAAATTTACCGAATGCGAGAAGCGTACCAAGCGGAAGCCCGATTAAAAGGCTAATCCCCGTCGCAAGGGCGGAGATTTGGAGAGAAAGAATCGTGATTTGAAAAATTTCAGGCGTAAAAATCATACCGAGAGTCTAACAGAAGAGCGCGATTTTGGAGAGTAGGGCGGACAACCGTCCGCCCTTACCCAAATCATTATATTTTTGGTGGTGGTTAAAACGGACTGATTTATATTTTTACCTCGCTCTAGTCGCTGTCCTCAGCGGCATGTTTATGAGAAGCCTGCGCCGAGGACGGCGCAGGGAGCAATGGGTGAAAAAAGCTATCAGTTAAAATTTACCGCTACCATATTTTTTACTCCAATCCCAAATCGGCATCTGTTTTATCTGCATCCGGGAAGAAGAGTGGTTGCCCGAATTTATCCACACCAAAATCTTTAATTAAGGCTTGAGTCTCTTGACTAGTCAGAAAATCGGCAAAATCGAGCGCACCTTTATAGTTGATATTCTCCCAATTATCGGGATTCACCGTCATCACATGATAAACGTTGAGCAAAACTTCATCCCCTTGAACCAAAATCTCTAAATCCAAATTATCTTGGTTTGCGAGATAGGTGGCGCGGTCTGTCATTGTGTAGGCTTGTTTTTCGGAGGCGATGATGAGGGTCGCACCCATGCCCTGACCGGATTCGATATATCCATCCCAGCTTGGGGTCAAGTCTACGCTTGCCCAGAGGGATTTTTCTTTTTTGTGTGTGCCTGAGTCATCGCCGCGGGAGACAAATCCGGATTCGGTCTTGGCGATGCTTTTTAACGCCTCGCCAGCCGAAGTCCACGCGCGAACCCCGGCGGGGTCCTCCGCAGGTCCCACAATCACAAAATCGTTGTGCATGATGAGTGTGCGATCTTTACAAGCTCCCGAATCCATCAGCACCATCTCGGCGGGCGGGGCGTGGACGAGGAGGACATCTGCGTTACCTTCTTCTGCCATTTTGAGCGCGGCTCCCGTGCCAACGGCGATGGTTTGGACGGTGTAGCCATAGTTTGCTTGGAAGATGGGGATGAGCAAATCGAGCAGACCCGAATCTTGGGTGCTGGTGGTGGTAGCGAGAATGAGATTCGGGTTGGCGGGGGCTGAGTTGCCGCAAGCGGTGAGGGTGAGGGCAAGCAGGGTGAGGATGATGAGCGTTTTTTTCATTTTTTTTCTCCGTTTTTGTTGTTTGTGTTTGAAAAAAATCCTTGCGAAGAGTCGTTTTAGGAATTTTGTTCGGCAAAACAGATTCTTCTCACCTCTTCGCAAGGATGTGTAACCTATTTGAGAAAGCTGGCTAATTGATATGTCCTTTTATCCGCAGATTATGCAGATTTTACAGAAAAAAAAGCGTAAATCTGTGGAGAACAACTAGCCACATGACGTTTAAGGATTTCATATTTTTGCCTCACGCAAAGGCGCAAAAACGCAAAGTTTTAAAGCTTTTCTTAGCGACTTTGCGTGAGATTAGGTAGACATTTTTTCAAAAGTGTCGTGTGGTTAGGAGAACAATTCGAGTTAATATAAAACTTGTTCTCCGCTATGAGTAACTTTATAGCCCGTCAAACTTCGTGCTAGGGTGCGAAACTCGGCAGTTTGGATTTCGTTAAGAAGCGGGTCGGCAATCTCAGCATATTTTGGGGAAATAATCAAATCGAAACGTTCTTCAAAAAGCGGGATGAAATCGAGTTGGAATTGCAAGGCGGCGGCTTGTAGTCCAATCGCAAAATCAGCATAGCCCGCTTTTATTTTTTGCGCGCTTGCGGTATGTGTGGCGCAAGTTTTGTCATAACCGTTAATCGACTTGGTGGAAATTCCCTGCGCTCTTAATTTTTCATCCAACCAAATACGCGTCCCCGAGCCAAAATTGCGGTTTAAAAAACGCAAATCTTTTCGTGAAATATCGTTAAAATCCTTAACTTTTTTGGGGTTGCCTTCAGCGAGCATGATTCCCTGCACGCGATGCGCCAACGTGACCACTTGCATCCCCCGCTGTGGAAAAAATCGGCGCAAATAGGGGGTGTTATAGTCGCCGCTCTCGTCAAGCAAATGCGCACCGCTAATTTGGCAAAGTCCCTGACGCAGAGCAACTAAGCCGTCTAAAGAACCGACGGGATGCAAAATAATTTCAAGATAGGGGGATAATTTTTCGGCGATTTTTTCAATAATGAGGTCGTGACTGCCTGCAAAAAGTAGCGCGGGACGGTACCCTTCCGGCAGAATCATCTTTTGGATGAGAAATGCCCCCGCTTTAGCACGATAAAATTTCTCCGTGACCGTGCCACGCACGCGAATTTCGGCTTGCTCCACCAAATCGGCATTGACCAGTTTTTGAAGGTGATGCCGCACCCGCGCCGGTGATTGACCGAGTCTCGTCCCCAGTTGGGTGAGGGTTGCCGGAGAGTCCATTAACCATTGCAAAATCTGCAATCGCCGCGCATCGGCGAGGAGTTTGGTTTGTTCGAAGGAGGTGATGAGGGTGGCTTTTTTCATTGCGTTTAAGTTTTTACTTAATCGCCGTGAGTTTAGCATAAGGGGAGAAGAAAAGCAAGATGCAAAACGGTTGTACAGCAAATCGAAATATGGCAGGTAATACGAGAAAATATCAACGAGCTAATTTAATCAAGAAAGCACGGAACAGGGTTGTGTAATATCAGTTACTCAGGGCGTTGCTAATTGCTATTTCCCGCTTTACTGCATTCTGCCCCCCGAGCCTCAACCAGACTAAGAACTCGACATTCCCCTTTGGTCCTTGAATTGGCGAGCGGATGAGTCCGTTCAGGCTAAAACCATTCTCTTGGGAAAAATCTATTATTTCATACAAGACTCTTTTGTGGATTTCTGCATCTCGGATCACGCCTTTGCCGAAGGTTGCTTCTTCGCGGGTGGCTTCAAATTGGGGTTTGATGAGGGCAATCACCTGCCCCTTTTCTTTCAGCCAGTTTTTGACCACGGGCAATAAAACTTTTAGGGAAATAAAAGAGGCATCTATCACTACCAGATCTATCGCTTCGGGTAATTTTTCAACATGGCGGGCGTTGGTTTTCTCCATCACCACCACGCGGGAATCGTTTCGCAATTTCCACGCGAGAATGCCATGCCCCACGTCGATAGCGTAAACTTTGGATGCGCCGTGTTGAAGCAGGCAATCGGTAAATCCACCGGTAGATGCTCCGGCATCCGCACAAACGCGTTCCTGTACACGCACGGAAAACGCGTCCAATGCGCCAGCAAGTTTATCGCCCCCGCGCGAGGCGTAGCGTTTACCAGAATCCACGCTGAGGGACGCGTCATCCTGTATTTTTAGCGAGGGTGCGACCGCGAGTTGTCCATCTACGCGCACTTTTCCGGCAATAACGAGGCGTTGCGCCAGATCCTGTGATTCAGCGAGACCCTGCTCAACGAGAGAAATATCCAAACGAATTTTAGGCATGGCTCTATTGTATACCAAATGCCGATTCTCGAATATCTGTTTTCGAGTAAAATAACCCCATGTTTAAATCCATCCTAAAACTCATGCGCCCGCGACAGTGGGTGAAGAACGTGATTATCTTTTTCGCGTTGGTTTTCGATAAGCAACTTTTTCACATTGAGCCAGCTCTACGAACGCTGGCGGGATTTGCACTTTTTAGCCTGATAGCCAGTGCGGTCTATGTTTTTAACGATATTGCAGATTTGGATGCAGACCGCTTGCATCCAAAGAAAAAATTGCGTCCACTCCCATCGGGGGAGTTGCCTGTAAATATAGCGCGTGGGTTTGGTGTTTTTTTGGTGGTCTTAGTTCTGCCCAGTGCCTATTTTCTTTCGCCAGCATTTGCTGGTGTTTTAGCTTTTTATTTTGTGATGATGATTGCCTATACAAAATGGCTCAAACATATCCCCATTCTCGATGTGATGATTATCGCGGCAGGATTTGTCTTGCGTGTTCAAGCGGGCGTTACGCTAATTTCAGTAGAGCGATTTTCCCCCTGGCTCTATGTCATTACCACGCTCGGCGCGCTTTATCTTGGTTTTGGCAAACGGAGAGCGGAACTAAGTTTGCTCGCCGATGGCGCAAAATCGCATCGTCGCGTTCTTGATGGCTATACTATCCCGCTTCTTGACCAATATATCACCATCGTTTCCGGCACAACCATTCTCGCGTATAGCCTCTACACCTTCACTGCGCCAAATCTCCCCGATAACCACGCCATGATGCTCACCATTCCCTTCGTGCTATACGCGATCTTCCGTTATCTTTATCTCGTGCAAGTTTCCGATGCAACCGGCTCGCCCGAAGAAGTCGTTCTCACCGACCGCCCTCTCCAAATTGCCATCGTCCTTTGGGGAATTGTCGCGATGGCGGTTTTTTACCTCTAAATGACCACCGCGCGCGCGTCCGGCAAAATCATTCTCTTTGGCGAACATGCTGTCGTCTACGGTCAACCCGCGTTAGCCGTACCGGTTAAAGATATTTTTGCGGAAGCGGAAGTCTGCGACTCTCCCCGCGCAGGAATCTGGATATCCGCCCCAAACATTGGATTGCACGAAGAACTCTCCCGCCTCGCGCGAGAAAATCCGCTTGCTTCCGTTGTGGAGGCTGTTTTTTCTGCCCT